>JBGSYU010000527.1:0-22615 GCA_041750715.1 Lacipirellula sp. | reverse complement strand
CGCACCTCAGCCAGGTCTGCGGCGCTATGGAAGCGGCCGCCGTCTCAGTCGGCCCGTCGCTGCACTCAATCAGCGCCGGCGGCGGCCTGCCGACGCCGTACCGCGAAGGCGACCAGCGCGTCGATCTTGCCGCTTACTTCGATCTGTGGAACGGCGTCCGCGTTCGCCTCGCCAAGAAGTTCGGGCACCCAGTGAGCCTCGAACTCGAGCCTGGCCGCTACCTCTCCGCCGAAAGCGGCCATCTCATCGCCGAAATCCGCGCCGTGAAGCAGATGGGCGATAACCTGTTCTACGTCCTCGACGCGGGGTTCAACAACCTCGCCCGCCCCATCCTCTACGGCAGCTACCACCCGATGGCCGTCTGCCATAAAGCCGCGACCGCTGGTCGCGCTGCACTAGCCGCGACCCAACAAGTCATCGTCGGCGGCCCCTTGTGCGAATCGGGCGACATCTTCACCCAAGAAGACGGCGGCTTCGTCCGCAGCCGCGAACTGCCCGTCGCCACCGTCGGCGACTACATCGTCATCGGCGTCGCTGGCGCCTACGGTTCCGTCATGGGCAGTAACTACAACAGCAAACCGCTGGCCGCGGAAGTCCTCGTTGAGAACGGCAAGGCCCACTTAGTGCGCAAGCGCCAGTCTTTCGCCGACATCATCCGCGGGGAATCCATTCCTACGAATTAATTGAACCACGACGGCACGACGAACACGACGAACACGACGGAAGACTCAAGAACATATAACCGCTAATGAACGCTAATCGACGCTAATGGGATTTGCTTCCTCTTAATTCTGCTCATATTCTTCATCTTATTAGCGCCCATTAGCGTTGATTAGCGGTTGATCTCCTTGCATTTTCGTCGTGCCCGTCGTGTCGTCGTGGTTCAACTCCTGCACGCTACGCCAGCGCCGGCTGCCCGCCTGCCTGCGGCGGTTCTCTCAGCGACCACAACACGCGCACCGCTTCCGCCAGCATCAGCGCCGCCAACGCCAGCAGCACCAGTCCGATCCACGGCACGGGATCGCGCGGCGCCGTCCATGTTCCTTCGCTAGTGCGAAACTTCGGCACGGTCATCGTCACCAGCGCCCAGGTGCTCATCGCGTACATCAGCACCGTGGGAACGCCCGTGACCAGCCACACCCACACGGCCCGCCGCGTTCGCCACAGCCACACCGTGACGCCTAGCAGGGTCAGCGCCGCGAGCAGTTGATTGCTCGCGCCGAACAGGTTCCAAAATACAAGCCACACCGGAGTCGGTGCGTCGGAGGGATGCCGCAGGATAAAAAACAGCGGCACGCCCGCGGTGAGCGCCGTGCCAAACATCCGCCCGCCCAGCCCCCGCCACCCGGTCAGCTCCTGCAAAATAAACCGCCCCAGCCGCGTACACACGTCCAGCGTGTCGTACACGAACGTCGTGAACGCCATCAGCGCGAACGTGATTCCAATCTGCGTCGGCATGCCCGTCACGTCCAAGAACTTGCCGATGCCGTGCGCGTAAATCTGGTTCGGCTTGCCGCCGAGCTCCGGCGACCCCTCTGCGAACATCATCACGCACGATAGCGACACCACCGCCACCATCCCCTCCAGCAGCATCGAGCCATACGCCACCGGCTTCGCATCCATCTCGTTGCGAAGCTGCTTCGACGTCGTCCCGCTGGCGATCAGCGAGTGGAAGCCCGAACACGCCCCGCAGGCGATCATGATGAAAAGCATCGGAAACAAGCCGACGGCGTCCCCCGCGCCGCTCGCCGGTTTAGCGTTCCACCCCCGAAACGCCGGGTATTCAATCTGCACATTCCCAAAGATGAGCCCCAGCCCCCCCGCCGCCAGCGCCGCGTACAGAAAGTAACCGCCCAACTGCCCCCGCGGCTGAAGCAACAGCCACACTGGGAGCACGCCGGCCACCAGGCAATACGCCAACAGCAGCACGGCCCATCCCTTGCTCGCAACGCCGTCGCTCCATCCCATCATCTGCGCGAGGTCCAGCGGCACATAGGGCCCCAGCACGATCGCCCCCGCGACCATCGGCAGAAACACCGAGAGTGCCGCCCACGACGGCATCCCCGCGTGCCGAACGGCTAGCCCCATTGCCAGCGTGATCGCTAGGTAAATAAGCGACGACGAGGCGATCGCCCCGCCGCCCACTCCGCCCGTCTCCGCCTGCGGCGCCCCAACGAACGAAGACGCCGTAATCGCCGCAAACGCGACGATGATGTAGACCAGCGCAATCCAGATGAATGCGAGAAACATGAGGTACGACCGCCGCGACATGTACAGCCGCACGATCTCAGCGATCGAAGTCGCCCGATGGCGGATCGACGCCACGAGCGCCGTGAAGTCGTGGACGCCGCCCACCAAGATCGACCCGGCGATAATCCAGAGGAGCGCCGGCAGCCACCCGAACAACAGCCCGGCGAGAATCGGCCCCACAATCGGCCCCGCCGCCGCAATCGCCGAAAAATGTTGCGGCAACAGCGCCGCCGGCGCCAGCGGTTCAAAATCGATCCCGTCCCGCAGCTCGACCGCCGGCACCGGCGCCCGCGCATCCAACCGCAACAGCCGGCCCAACAGACGGCCGTAGGTGAAATACGCGATCGTCAGCACGACGGCCGACGGCAGGACGATCCAGAGGAGATTCATACCGACAATCTTACCACGCTAGCGGCGCGTCGGGCAGCTTCTCCGAAGCTGCCGAATTGCGAGTCTCGGAGAGACTCGGCCTCATGGAGCCGACTACGCCGCCGCGGCGATGCTTAGCTCCGCCAGCAGCGCGTCGAGACAGCGGGTGCTCTTGCCCCAGTCGAACATTTGGCCGGGTATGTCGGTCCGCGCTTCTATCTGGCAGCCGCCAGGCGCGCGGGCGACTCCGACCACCAACTCGCCCTCCAGCGCCAACAGATTACTCGGCAGCGCCGCGACCAGAATGCAGCCGTCGGCCATTTGGTTCGCGCTGCGCAGCGTGCGGCCGTCGCGGGCCAGCGCGCACAGCAACGACACCAGCACCGTACCCGGCGGCGCCGCGACGAACTGGGTGCGCGACTTCCCCGTCTTCACCCCCATCTTGGCGTAAGTCGATTGCGCGAAGCGGGCCAGGCTCGACATCGGCAACCGCACGCCGGTCAACCCGCCGAGGGCTTTGCCATAGAGATCGAGAAAGTCTTCCCCGGTCATGTGCTTCTTCGACTGTGCGGCGCTACGGGCAATCCGCTCCCGCACCGCGGGAATGCGCAGCAACGTTTCGTAGTCGACGACGTCCGACCAATCGAGGGGCAATTCCACCGTCGGCACAGCCGCCCCGCCGGCGACCTGTAGCCGGGCGCCGCACCCAGAGCAAAACTTACCGCTGGCTTTCAGGCCGCACTCGGAGCAATACATGGATGGGGCCGCTCGTAAGTCGTGATCGAAAAAAGCCATTTGTGCTGGAGGAATCAGCGTATGAATTTGTATCGGTCGCTAAGGCAAATGGACATCATGCGGGACCGACCGTCGCTTTTTGGCTTGCTAGCAAAGGGGCCCCGCAATTGCGAGGAACAGGCCGCTCGCCGCCGGGCCGATCGAACTCCGTAGGTGTGCAACCCGAGCTGAATCACGGGGGTTTTTCGAGATTCACCTGGAATGGACCGCCGAAATCCGCGCTCGGCCGTTGGCTTGCGGCCGATGAACAAATATGATTGTGAGAGCTTTCACGACGCTGGCGCCGCCTCCGCAGCGCCGGCGATGCGTAGCATCGCGGATGGACGAGATGCACCGTTGAAAGCGATTGATTCCGACCTCCCACCCCCTGCCCGTTCGCCATGGCCAAAGCTGGACCCCGCAAAAAAGTTCCCAAAGAGTTGGCGGTCATCAACGCCGACAATTGCACCGGCTGCCAGTCCTGCGTGGAAGTCTGCCCGGTCGATTGCATCGAGATCCGCACCATCGACCGCGGCGTCGTGAAGGGCACGCAGCAGTGGTGCGAGATCGACCTGGAGCGCTGCGTCGGCTGCGAGGTCTGCGTTCACATCCCGGGGAAGAAATCCAATCCGTACGAGCTGCTGGTCTGCCCGTGGGACGCCATCGAAATGGTGCCGACTGAAAACGTCGCGGTGGTCGTTTCGCAAATCGGCGGACCGCCTGAGTACATCGAACAGAATTGGGACCGGCTGGTCGGCGCGGCTCAGCAGCTCGCCGAACTGCGTGCGGGGGCGTAGTATTCGTTCGTGCGTAGATTTTGGTTACGCTGAAAGCAGACCCTGTGCAGCGTGGGAACTTGTGCAGCGTGGGAATTTGATGCCTGCTAATTCCAGAAGGCAAGCAATATGACAAACTTAGTTTTGAACGACGATCAAACGCGACTACTTTCCGAAGCTTCATTTCCAATCGTGATTGTCGATTCCCACGGCAACAAGGTTACTGAGATCGCCGCCGCCCCGGTCGCAAAATGCACTAGTGAAATGTCTGAAGACGAGTGGGTTGCGGAAGCGTTGCGACGCCGCGATCGCATGCGGGCTGAGGGATCTTCAGGCGTGACGACGAAGGAGTTACTTGCGCGCCTGCAAGCACTGAAGCCGATATGATTCGCTTCACGGTTATTTGGGGAAACGAAGCACAGGATGAATTGTCAACGCTGTGGATGAATGCGGAAGATCGGCAGGCGATCGCCGATGCTGCCAATTCGATCGATCGGCAACTCGCCTACGATGCGGAGAGTCAGGGCGAAGATATCGCCGAGGGACTGCGGCGCATAACCGTACCGCCGCTCGCTGCATTATTCGATGTAGAAACGGAAGATCGAAAAGTTTCAGTTAGCGCAATTCGACTCGCAACCTAGATCATCGGTTCCTGCGCAATCGCCGCCTCGATCTTCCGCAGGTACTCGATGCTCTGCTGCGATATCTCGATCGGGCCCGGCTCGTACTTAAAGACTTCCAGCGAAATCCACCCTTGGTAGTTGATCTCGGAGAGCGCGGTCATGATCGGCCCGTATTCCACGTCCCCCATGCCGGGGCCTAGCAGGTTCGGATCGTTCGCGTGGAAGTGAACCATCCACTCACGACTGTCCTTGATGATTACGTCAATCGGGTTGGCCTCGGTCGACATCGCCTTCACGTCCAAAAGAAGCTTGCAGTGCGGCGAGTCGACTAGCTCCGCCAGGTGAATCGCCGCGTGGGCCGTGAGCATGAAGTTGCCCTCGGTCGGACCGAGCGGTTCAAGCGCGATTGTCACGCCGTGGTCGGCACAAGCTTGCATAGTCGACTGCAACACCTCGGCCGCGTACGCCTCCGCTTCGTCGTATCCAACGCCGGGCAACAGGTTGCGCTGTTGCGGCGAGCCCAGTACCATCACCGTACCGCCCAGCTCGCCGCAGAGTTTAGCAAGCGCCTTGAGATACTCCGCCGTCGTCTGTCGAACCGCGGGCTGCGGACTGGTGAGATGATAACCGGAAGTCTTGGCCAGCAGCCAATGCAACCCGACAACCTCCAGCCCTGCATCCGCCGCCTGCTGCTTGAGTTCCATTCGCTGGCCGGCGGACACGTCCCGAACGTCGAAAGCGTCAGTCGCCGCCAGGAGCGTGAACGGCGCGATCTCAACGCCCGTGTAACCAAGGGCTCGCATCGTCGCGCAGACTTGATCGAACGGCTGCTCGCCAAACATCTCATTGCAGAAGGCGTATTTCATCGCGATCCCAACAGATAGCCGAGCCATCCTGGCTCGGCGAATTTAAAATACAAATGAGTCTCCGGCCAGAATGGCCGGGCTATGTAGTATCGCAAACGGTGCGCCACTTTGGTACCTTGTTCGAGGAGCAAATGATAATGCTTTTCCTTCCGCATGACGCACCTTATCGAGCCGCACGATGCCGTTGAAAATCGGAAAGATTCATCGCGGCGATTGCCTGAACCTCATGCGTCAGATCGACGACGGGTCGATCGACCTCGCGTTCGCCGATCCGCCGTTCAACATCGGGTACAAGTACGACAAGTACCACGATAGCCAGGACGACGCGAAATATCTCGAATGGTGCGAAGCATGGATCGGCGAGATCCATCGCATGCTCAAACCCACGGGTACGTTTTGGCTGGCCATCGGCGATGAATACGCCGCCGAACTAAAGGTGGCCGCGACCCGGCAGCTTGCCGCGCCGTTCATCATGCGCGGCTGGGTGGTGTGGTACTACACCTTCGGCGTGAACTGCACCCGCAAGTTCAACCGCTCGCACGCCCACCTGTTTCAGTTCATTAAGGACGAGAAGAGCTTTACGTTCAACGCCGAAGACCCGTCGGTTCGAGTCCCCTCCGCCCGCGCCCTTGTCTACGGCGATAGCCGGGCGAATCCCACAGGTCGGCTCCCCGACGACACCTGGGTGCTGCGGCCGCAAGACGCCCCCGAGAGTTTCCAGGCGATGGACGACACCTGGTATTACTCCCGCGTCGCCGGCACCTTCAAGGAACGCCAAGGCTTCCACGGCTGCCAGATGCCCGAGCAACTCCTTGGGCGCATCATCCGCGTCAGCTCGAATGAAGGCGACGTCGTGTTCGACCCCTTCACCGGCAGCGGCACCACGTTGGCCGTGGCGAAGAAGCTGGGGCGGCAGTTTTTGGGTACGGAGCTGTCAGAGGATTATGCGAAGTACGCTACGCGGAGGCTAACGGAGATCGCGGTTGGCGATCGACTCGACGGCCCGGCAGATCCCGCTTCAAGCTCGCCCAACACCGCTCATGGCGTGACGTTGGAAGCCCGCAATCGCCGGAAACTGGGCGACGGGCGCCAACGGCCGCTACCTTTAGCGGAATAAGCTCTCCATGTGATGCCTTGACATCACTCCAAGTGATGCTATGATGCCATTATGCGAACCACTGTACGCATCGACGACGACTTGCTACGCGAGCTTAAGGACCGCGCGCATCGCGAGGACATCTCGCTAACGAAGCTGCTCGACCGCGTACTCCGATTAGGGTTGAACGGCGAGGGCGGCAACCGCAAGAAGCGACCGTACCGTGAAAAAACGTTCGATACGGGGCCGCCAAACTTTGACGTAACGAGGGCGTGGGCCGTTGCTGAGGACCTTGAGACCGAGGCGATGATTGAAACGCTCCGCAGAATTGAGCAACAAGCGAAAGGCGAATGAAAATCGTCGACGTCAATATCCTCGTCTTTCTCGTCAGTCGACCGTCTCAATTTCATCCGCAAGTCCTGTCGTGGTGGCAAGCCGCCATGACCGGCGGCGAACGAATTGGGCTACCTTGGATCAGCATTTCCGGATTTATGAGAATCGCGACCAACCCGCGCTTGCTTCCCGAACCCTTAACGGTCGACGAAGCTGTCGACCGAGTCGACGCCTGGTTGGCTCGACCCAATATTGATCTCGTTCAGGAAGCGCCGCATCACTGGCCACTTTTCAGCGAATTCTTACGCGTTGGGGGCGCCGGCGGCAATCGCACGACCGATGCCCATTTAGCGGCGCTGGCCGTCTCGCGCGGCGCTACGCTCGTTTCTTGCGATACGGGCTTCGCCCGCTTTCGTCAGCTTCGCTGGGAGAATCCCGCCGGTTGATTTGCGGCGCGTCCCCGATTCTCTTTTCGCACTAACTGCCCGCACGCCGCGGCAACGTCGGCGCCAAGGCTGTAGCGGATCGTCGTCTTCAAGCCGGCCGCTTTGAGGTGGGCGCCGAACGCCTCGCGGGTCGCGCGGTCGCTGCCGTGCAAATGCGGGGCGTCGTCGATCGGGTTGAACGGAATCAGATTGACGTGAACCCGCAGGCCGTCGAGCCAGTCCACCAGCTCGCGGGCGTCGCCCGCCGAGTCGTTCACGCCGGCTAGCATCAGGTATTCGATCAACACCGGGGTGTTGGCCGGCTGAATGCGATTGAGGTCCACCAGCGCCCGTCGCAGTTGGTCGAGCGGGTAGCGCCGTGCCAGCGGGATGATGCGTTCGCGCGCCGCCTGATTGGCGCCGTGCAGGCTGAGCGCCAGGCGGATCGCGGGAAAGCGACGGGCGCAGCGGATCATCGCGTCGGGCAATCCCACGGTCGACACGAGGATTCGGCTGGGCGGATGGTGGAACAGCTCCGGTGCGGTCAGCGCGTCGAGCGTGGCGTAGAGGTTCTCTTCGTTGTGAAACGGCTCGCCCATGCCCATGAACACGAGGTTGCGTAGCGTACGGCCCTCGGTGGCTAAAGCCTGCCTCGCCTGGACGACTTGGTCGAGGATTTCCGCCGGCGACAGGTTCTGCGCAATGCCCATCTTGCCGGTCGCACAGAAGTCGCAGGCGGCGGCGCAGCCGACCTGGCTCGAAACGCACAGCGTTGTGCGGCCGGTGGCGATTCGCAGAATCACCGCCTCGATCAGCATCCCGGCGCGCGTGCGAAACAGCAGCTTCGAGGCTCCGTCCTGCTGCGAGTCGCTGCGACTGTGAAGCTCAAGGGCGTGCAGATCGACGCGGCCGGCGAAGGCGTCTCGCACCTCCACGGGCAACTCGGCCAAGGCGTTGTCATCGCTGCGGCCATGCTTGAGCAGCGCAATACGAAACCGCCGCACCGTTTGCGGATCGAGTCGCAGCTCATGCCGAAGCTGCTCGATGCTGCGTGTTTCGTAGATGCTTGCTGGCTTAATCATGGCGACGACTGAGAGGATCTCACGCAAAGGCGCGAAGGCACAAAGGATTCGCAAAGAAATGCCAAAAGGATAAGGCCCATGGATTAGAGTTCAACTTCCGGTTCTTCTTGGCGCGTCTTTGCGCCTTAGCGCCTTTGCGAAAAACAAGCACACTTCGCATCCAAATGTCGTCGCTTGTCGCGGGCGCGTTTTTGGCGACAGAATTCTTAGTCGTTACGGCTTCAAGGGTTAAGGGCTGTGTTTGGGGCGACAAAAGCGATTTGTCGCGACAAAATACCTGGTGGCGCGGATGGAGCGCAGCTTTGCGTGTGTAGCAGGCAACTGCGAAGCGCATTCCCGTTCCGGAGGAACGTAGCGAGAATAGCCCAGCGTTGCAACGCTGGGAGTGCGAACGGAACAGGTGGTCTAAGTGCCGGAGGGACGACTGAAGTTCAGTCGTCCCTCCGGGACTAGCATCCACGAACGCTCCCGCGACCCAGCGTTGAAACGCTGGGCTATTCTCATCGCGTCCCCCCGGGACGAAGACGACTCCGCCAATGGCTAACGGAGTTGCTGGCGCTTGCGCGCACGACTCGAACCTAGCAGATTAGGCGGCCATTTTCAGCAATTATTTTCGGGTTTCTGGGAGGGGAAGAGGTCTCACGCAGAGGCGCAGAGACGCGGAGGAGGGAGGAGTGCGCGAAAGAAAGAAGCGGGGCGGAGGCTATGAAAGGGAGCATGCGACTGGGTGGCATGTCCTCGTCTGCGTGGACTTGCTGAGCGTCAAACGAATTCATGCCCACGTCGGCGGCCTCCGAGGGCATGCCACCCGCCGTCATAAAGCCGCGACCGGTGGTCGCGGGAACGGCGCCATGCCGGTGAAATCACGGCGATTTTTGCGGTGTGGCGCACATTCCGCGACCGGCGGTCGCGGCATTATGGGTCGATGAATGGGTACGGCCGGGGGCCGACGCCGCGGCGGATGTTGTGGCGCTCGATGTACACCCGCGTATTGCGCCATATGTCGGGGTCGAAGATAAAAGAGCGCCAGCGGCTTTTGCACCACACGGGGCCGCGGTGCGGCGTGTTGCGGTGGATGGCTTTGGTCATTTGGTCCTTGATCCATTTGACCGTGACGTCGACGTCTCGCTCGCAGTACGTCATCAACAGGTGCGTGTGGGTTGACTCGATCGAGGCCGCGGCGATTCGCCACTCGGATTCATTCCGGCAACGGCCGATCGTGTCGGCGACGATTGATTGCATGGCGGCGTTCAGGCGCACGGCCGGGTGTTTTTGGCGCTCCCCGGCCATACGCAGGCGGCTGGGATCGCCGGCGTGTAATGTGTGCGGCTCGAGGTAGCCGAGCTCATCGTCCCATGCCTCCGACCAGTGCCCGCGCTGATCGCCCGGCAGCCACAGGCCGTAGCCGGAAATGACGATGTGATAGCCGAGGGTGCGCGGCATGGGGCGGATGATATCATAAAGCCGCGACCGATGGTCGCGGATTGCGGGAGCGTGCCATGAAGAATGGCGACGATTTTATTGGGGTGGCGCCGTTTCCGCGACCGGCGGGGAAGACCGCGACCAGCGGTCGCGGCTTTATAGGGGGGTTTTGTGGGGGGCGCTTGGGTGCTCTTGGACGTAACGAGGGACGGCGTAGCCGGGGAGGCGGCGGCGAAGTTCGGCGAGGATGGCGCGGCCCTCGGCGATCGGCACTTCGAAGTGGGCTGCGCCGCGGACGCGGTCGAGTTGGTGGAGGTAATACGGCGTGACGCCAACGTCGATCAGTCGCAGGGAAAGCTCGGCTTGCGCATCGACCGAATCATTTACGCCGCGTAAGAGTACCGCTTGATTGAGGAGCATTACGCCGGCGCCGCCCAGGCGGTGAACCGCCCTCGCCACCTCGGCGTCGATCTCTTGGGCGTGATTGGCGTGCATCACCATTATTGGCGTGAGCCGCGTGCCGGTGAGCCACGCGAGCAGCGCGTCTGTCACCCGCGAAGGGATCATAATCGGCAATCGCGTGTGGACTCGCAGTCGCTGGAGGTGCGGGATGGCCGCGAGGCGTTCGACCAGCCACTCCAGCCGCGCATCGGTCACGGTGAGCGGATCGCCGCCGCTGAGGATGATTTCGTGGATCGAGCGGTCCTCGGCGATCGCCTCCAGCGACGCCGACCAGGCCGCCTCGCTCGGCGGCGTCTCGTCGTAGTGAAAGTGTCGACGGAAGCAGTAGCGGCAATGGACGGCGCAGGCCCCGGTGACGATCATCAGCGCCCGCCCAGCGTACTTTTTCAGCAGGCCAGGCTGTAGGGCAAAGGCGGCGTCGTCCACCGGGTCGCTGACGAACCCCTCGACCGCCGCGTCTTCCTCGGCGGCTGGCCACACCTGCCGCAGCAGGGGGTCGGCCGGGTTGTTGCGTTCGATGCGGGCTAGGTAGCTGGGGGGGACGAAGACGGGGAAGTTGGCCGTTGCAACGGCGGTCGCTAAGCCGCAAGCGGCGGGGAGGTTTAGCGCCGCGGCCAACTGGCGCGGGTCGCGAATGGCGTCGCGTAGCTCGGCCTGCCAGGTCGCCATAGGGCGGTTAGAGGGGGCGCGGACAACGGGGTTGGGAGTGGTTAGAATGCTCAATTCGTTGGCTCAGGCTGTCGGCTATTAGCTGTCGGCAATCGGCCGTGCGTCCGGCCGACAGCCGATTGCTGACAGCCGACGGCCATTACCATTCTAAACATAGCGATAGGAAAATATCTTCGTGGGAACTTACAGCACCAACGAATTCAGAAAGGGACTTAAGGTACAAATCGAGGGCGTCCCGTACCTCATGATCGAGATGAACTTCCGCAAGCCGGGCAAAGGCAACGCCCTGTACGAGTGCAAGATGCGGAATCTGCTGCGCGGCACCGTAACCGACAAAACGTACCGCGCCGGGCAAACGCTCGAATCGGCCGACGTCTCCGAGTTTACCGCCCAGTACCTCTACCGCCAGGGCGAGGAATTCGTCTTCATGAGGAACGACGATTACGAGCAGTACGAAATGTCGGCCGAGGCGGTGGGCGACGCGGGCCGTTTCCTCAAGGAAAACATGGACTGCCAGGTCATGGTGTACAACGACCGTGCGATTGGCGTCACGCCGCCGAACCACGTCGTGCTGAAGGTGGAGTATTGCGAGCCTGGGGCCAAGGGAAACACGGCCACGAACGTGACCAAGGCCTGCAAAATGGAGACGGGCGCCGAGTTTCTGGCCCCGGCCTTCGTCAACATCGGCGATTACCTACGAATCGACACCCGGACCGGGGAATATATCGAGCGTGCCAAGGATCCGAATTCCTGAGCGAATAGGCTAACGCGACGGAAGAGAGCAACCACGAAACACACGAAACACACGAAATAGATGGAAATCTTGCCTTAGTCTCTTTCGTGCTTTTCGCGTCTTTCGTGGTTAAGTGCATTAGCTGGAAACATGGGAACGCCATCATGACTTTTAGTACCGGCTTAATCGTGGCGCTGGCACTCGGCGGCGTCGTTCTGCTTTTGTTCATGTACGGCGTCGGCGTGTACAACTCGCTGGTGCGGCTGCGCAATCGGCTGGAGAATGCGTTCTCCCAGATCGAAGTGCAGCTCAAACGGCGGTACGACCTAATTCCCAATTTGGTCGAGACCGTCAAAGGCTACATGAAGCACGAGCGCGAGACGCTCGAAGCGGTCATCGCGGCCCGCAACCAGGCCGTCGGCGGGTTGAAGGCGGCGGCGGCCAATCCGGGAGATCCGGCGGCCATGCAGCAGCTAGCCGGAGCCGAAGCCGCGCTCAGCGGAACTCTGGGCCGGCTGTTCGCCCTGTCGGAAGCGTATCCCGATCTGAAGGCCAATCAGAACATGGCCCAGCTCACCGAGGAACTCACCTCGACCGAAAACAAGGTGGCGTTCGCCCGCCAGGCGTACAACGATTCGGTGATGCAGTACAACACCTATCGCCAGTCGTTCCCGCCGGTATTCTTCGCGAACTTCCTCGGCCACAGCGAAGATGCCGAGCTGCTGGAATTCGCCGACCGCGAGCAAATCGCCGCGGCGCCGAAGGTGGCTTTCTGAAATGACCAAAACCAGAATGACGAATGACGAATGAAGTAACGAATGCGTCTTTCTATTCGTCATTCGTCATTCGGATTTCGTCATTCAACTAATGGCCACCGACTTCTACGAACGGCAGGACGCGGCGCGGCGGAGCACCAAGTGGCTCGTTGCGATGTTCGTGCTGGGCACGTTGGGCGTCGTCGGCGCGACGATGGCGGTGGCGTGGATCGCGGTTTCAGGCGCCGGCGAAACTCGAGGTGGTTCTACGAGCGTCGACTCGCCCTTCGGTGAAACGCCCGCGGAAATAGCCGTGCCGCTTATGGCCGGCGGCGCGGCGCTGCTGCTGATTGTCGGCGGCAGCCTCTTCAAAGTGGCTCAATTGAGCGGCGGCGGGAACGTGGTGGCCGAGAGCCTGGGGGGCCGGCGGGTGTTTCCCGACACGACCGACCCTGTCGAGCGGCGACTGCTCAACGTCGTCGAGGAGATGGCACTGGCCTCAGGCGTGCCGGTCCCGCCAGTGTTCCTGCTCGCCGGTGAGGAAGGCATCAACGCATTCGCCGCCGGCTACTCTGCCAGCGACGCCGTGGTGGCCGTGACTCGCGGTACGGCTGAAACGCTTTCCCGCGACGAACTGCAAGGGGTCGTCGCTCACGAATTCAGCCACATTCTCAACGGCGACATGCGGCTGAACATCCGCTTGATCGGCGTCTTGCACGGCATCTTGCTGGTCGGGTTGATCGGGCGGATTCTACTACGCATGACCGCGCACGGCGGACGAAGCCGCCGAAGCAGCCGAGACGACGGCAAAGGCGTGGCTGCCATGCTCGCCATCGGCCTGGCGCTGATGGTGTTGGGCTTTCTGGGAACGCTCATCGGCGGTCTCATCAAGGCCGCATTGTCGCGCCAGCGAGAGTACCTGGCCGACGCCTCGGCCGTGCAGTTCACTCGCAACCCCGGCGGGCTGGCCGGCGCGCTGAAGCGAATCGGCGGAGCCGTCTTCGGTTCGAAGCTTAAAGCGCCCAATGCGTCGGAAGCGAGCCACATGTATTTCGCCCAGGGCGTGTGGGAGGGTATCTCGGGGCTCACCGCCACGCACCCGCCGCTTCAAAAACGTATCCTGGCGCTGGAACCGCAGTGGGACGGCGTATTTCTTGAAGGGCCGGTGACGGCGGAGTTTTCCAAAGGCGCCGCGCCCGTGTCTGGGCTCGTTGGCGGACAGCCGCCGGCCGTTGAGCGCGAGCCGCCGACGGTCGAAGTCGTGCCAGTCGCCATCGTCTCCCGTGCCGCCGGGCAGGTGGGCGATCCGACGGAGCGGCACCGCAAGTATGCGGCGGAACTAATTCTCTCGCTGCCCGCGGCGGTGCGCGAGTCGGTGCGCGAGCCGTACGGCGCCCGGGCCGTGCTGTTCGGTCTGATGCTCGATCGCAAGCCATCGATTCGGGATAAGCAGATGGCTCGCCTGAACGAATTGGCGAAAGCGGACGTCGCTGAGTTGACCTATAAGTTAATTCCCCACCTCGATGCACTCGACGTGCGAGCGCGATTGCCGCTGGTGGATTTGGCGCTTCCGGCGCTGCGGGCGATGTCGCGGCCGCAATACCAGGAGTTTCTCAACGGCTTCAAGGAGCTGGTGGCGGCGGACAATCACTTAGGGTTGTTCGAGTGGACGCTCTATCGCGTGTTGTTGCGACATTTGCAGCCGCAGTTCGAGAAGACCGCGGCGCCGCGCGCCGCTTACCACGGACTGCAACGGATGGGGCGACAATGCTCCGTGCTGCTGTCGACGTTGGCATACGCCGACAACCGACGCCAGGAGGCGCCGGCCGCCTTGGCTCGCGGGGCTGAAAAACTGCCGGGCATCGGCGTGACCCTGCTGCCGCCGGAAGAGTGCGGCTTGGAACCGTTAAGCCGGGCGCTGGACGAACTGGCTCTCGTCGCCGATAAGAAGCGGCGACACGTCGTCGAAGCCTGCGCGGCCTGCATTTGCGCCGACCGCGAAGTGACGGTGGCCGAGGCCGAACTGCTGCGCGGCGTGTGCGACATGCTCGACTGCCCGATGCCGCCGCTGTTGCCGGGCGGGCCGGCGGTGTTCGTTCACGACGGCGCCGTGGCATGAGCGCTTCGCAACGACACGAGCGGCTACGGCAGAGGGCGAAGCTGCTAACGCGGCTCCGCACATTCTTTGCTGGCCTGGGCTTTCTCGAAGTCGAGACGCCGCTGTTGGATCGGGAGATTATTCCGGAGCTACACGTTGAACCCATTGGCGTCTGCCAGGAGTTCTGGCTCCAAGCCTCGCCCGAGATGCACATGAAACGGCTCCTCGCCGAAGGCTTGCCCGCGATCTTCCAGGTGACGCGATCGTTTCGCCGCGGCGAGCGGGGACGGATTCACAATCCCGAATTCACCATGGTCGAGTGGTATCGTGCAGGCGACGGCATGGAAGAAGGCATTGAGTTGCTCGACGCGCTCTGCCGCGAAGTCGCCGGCGCTCCCCCGGCGATGCGGACGACCTACGGCCAAGCGTTCGTTCAACATGCGGGAGTCGATTCCTACGCCGCAAGCTGCGAACAGTTGGCGAACGCAGCGAAGCGTCTCGAAGTCTCCGTCCCAGAAACACTTCGACGCCACGATCGCGACGAATGGCTCAACTTGCTACTTGCCACGGTTGTCGAGCCACGGCTCGGCGCCGAAGGTCCGGAGGTTCTGTACGACTACCCGGCGAGTCAGTCGGCGCTTGCGACGACGACTGTGCGACCGGGCGGCGTCGAAGTCGCCGAGCGGTTCGAGTTGTACTGGCACGGCATCGAGCTAGCTAACGGCTACCACGAGTTGACCGACGCGACGATTCTGCGCCGCCGGTTAGAAGCCGTCAACGCCGAGCGCACCGCCGATGGCCGCGCCGCCCTGCCCTTGCCGGAGAAGTTGCTCAAGGCGATGGAAAGTCCCGGATTGCCCGCGTGCAGCGGCTGTGCCTTGGGGTTCGATCGCCTGGCGATGCTCGCGTGCGACGGCGCGTCGATCGACGACGTGATGACGTTTCCGTGGTGAGGTCGCCGGCAGGAGAATTGCAAAGTCCGTAAGCGGTCACCCTGAGGTACTCCGAAGGGTCTGACGCGCGTACAGGCGCCAGATTCTTCGGAGTACCTCAGAATGACGACGTATGCTCACCTTCAGCATGACGATGCACGGGGGACTTTGCAGTTCTCATAAGGGGGCCGGCTACTTTCTGGCGGGCGTCACCTTGCCGGCGAGCCTGGCCACCTGCTTGTAGCGAAAGCAGTTCGTCAGGTGATCGTTTACCAGCCCCGTCGCCTGCAGGTGGGCGTAGATGATTGTGCTGCCTACGAACTTGAAGCCGCGCCGCTTGAGGTCCTTGCTCGCGGCGTTGGATTCAGGCGAAGTGGCCGGAACCTGCTTGTGCTCGGTCCAGCGGTTCTGGATCGGCTTGCCGCCGACGAATTGCCACAGATACTTGGCGAAGCCGTCGAATTCTTCCTGAACTTCGAGAAACTGCCGCGCGTTACTCACCGCGGCTCGCACTTTGAGCCGATTGCGGACGATGCCGGGGTCGGTGAGTATCTTCTCGATTCGCTTCTCGGTGAAGCGCGCCACCTTTTCTGGATCGAAGTCGGCGAACGCACTGCGGTAACCCTCGCGTTTATTGAGAATCGTCGCCCAACTGAGGCCGGCCTGGGCGCTTTCGAGCGTGAGAAACTCAAATTGCTTGCGATCGTCGTACGCGGGCACGCCCCACTCGTCGTCGTGGTAGGCGCGATACGTCTCATTGCCGGCGAGCGACCACGCGCAGCGGATGAGTTCGGACGAAACGGCTCCGCTCATGGATGCGCTCGCTCGTAGACTTCAAAGCTGTAGGGATGCTCGTTTTTGGCGTCGGCGTCGTGTCGCTGGGCTGCGAGTTGCCGCCAACCGCCGGGATCAAACGGCGGAAAGTGAACGTCACCGTCGACGTTGGCGTGAACCCGCGTGAGGTAGAGCCGCTGGGCGAGCGGCATCGCTCGAGCGAAGATTTCGGCGCCGCCGATGATGAACGCTTCGTCATCGCCCTGCTGCGGTGCGATGTTGAGGGCATCTTCGAGGCTGCCGACTACTTCAGCGCCCGCCGCCACATAGTTCGTCTGCCGCGTGATGACGATCATCCGCCGCCCCGGCAGCGGTCGGCCGATCGACTCGTAAGTCTTGCGGCCCATGACGATCGCGTGGCCCATCGTCAGGTCCTTGAACCGCCGCAGGTCCGCCGACAGTCGCCACGGCAGCTCGTTCTTGCGGCCGATGACCCCGTTTTCAGCCGCCGCGACGATGAGCGAAATCTTCATACCGCGACAGGCGCTTTGATATGCGGATGCGGATCGTACAATTCGAGCTTAAAGTCCTCGAACTTGAAGGTAAACAGGTCCTTCACCTGCGGATTCAGTCGCATCACCGGCAGCGGCCGCGGCTTGCGGGTGAGTTGCAGGCGGGCCTGCTCTAGGTGGTTGTCGTAAAGGTGGGCGTCGCCCAGCGTGTGGACGAAGTCGCCAGGCTCCAAGTCGGTCGCTTGAGCGACCATCATCGTCAGTAGCGCATACGACGCGATATTGAACGGCACGCCCAGAAATACATCCGCGCTACGCTGGTAGAGCTGGCAGGAGAGCCGGCCCTCCGCCACATAGAACTGGAACAACAGATGGCACGGCGGCAACGCCATTCGCGGCAGGTCGCCCACGTTCCAAGCGCTGACGATCAGCCGACGCGAATCGGGATTGCGGCGAATCTCCTCGACTACTTCGCGCATCTGGTCCACTGCGCCGCCTTGGGCCGTCGCCCAACTTCGCCATTGCTTCCCGTAGACGGGTCCGAGATTGCCATCGCCATCGGCCCATTCGTTCCAAATGGTGACGCCGTTGTCGGTGAGATATTTCGTGTTAGTCTCACCGCGCAGAAACCACAGTAGCTCGTGAATAATCGAACGAACGTGCAATTTCTTGGTCGTGACTAGCGGAAACCCTGCCCCGAGATCGAACCGCATTTGGTAACCAAACACGCTGCGCGTACCGGTGCCCGTACGGTCGCTTTTAACGGCGCCGTGGTTTAGGACGTGATCGAGGAGGTCTAGATACTGTTGCATAGCCAATCAAATGACGAACGGCCGTCATCCTGAGCAGAGCGAAGGATCTAGCGTGATTCTAGATTCTTCGCTCCGCTCAGAATGACCCATGGCTTCACATTCATCATTCGTCATTCGTGCTTCGTCATTTGCCCGTGAGCTCAGTGACTTTCTTCGCCAGCAGGGCCACGTCGTCTTTCTTCACCAGATGATCAATTTCGGTCTTCGGCACGCCCAGCCGTTCCATCGCCGTGGCGATTTGCTTCCACTTCGTCCCGCGGCCCTTACCTTCGGCCAGGTACAGGTCGGTCACCAGTTCGCCGAGGCGTTGGATCGAGATTGACTCGCGGTTGTCGTAGAAACTCTTGATCGCTTTTTGCTGGAATTTCGAGTATTGCCGGTCCATGGACGGACTCCGTGGCGAGTGACGTGGAGAGTGTGAGACGCTAAGCCGCAAGCGGCGAAATATACCAGAGATCGACTCCGCGCTCCCTCCACTTTCGTGGGCTCCGACGGCGCGTTAAAGTATGGTATCGCCTAACGGACAGCCTCGGCTAGCCGCGTCATTTGCGTCTCTTGAGCAGCTTACAGGATTCACTCGCCTCATGCCGGTCATCAAGTTTATCAAGGAAAAGGTCGAGATTGAGGTTCCCGACGGCGCCAATCTGCGGGACGAAGCGATTAAGGCGGGCGTCAACGTCCATCAAGGCGTCAACGGCTTCGGGGCTGGGCTGAATAAGTTCGTCAATTGCCGCGGTTTCGGACAGTGCGGCACATGCCGCGTGCTGATCACCAAGGGCATGGAACACACCAGCCCGATGGGCACGGCCGAGCGCTGGCGTTTTCGCGTGCCCGTGCCGACCCCGCTGACCCCCGGCGGCCTCGACCCCATCCCCTGCCTGGCGTTCGTCGGCCACGAAGACACGATGCGGCTGGCGTGCAAGACGAAGGTTTACGGAGACGTCGAAGTCGAGACCGGCCCGGCGATCGACTTGTTTGGTGAGAATTTCTTTAGTTAGCGGTCAGCTTTCAGCGATCAGCCGTCAGCCAGAAGAAATGAACAACGCCCGCATTTTTTCTGGCTGAACGCTAATAGCTGAACGCTGACAACTCCCCATGAAACAAGTCGTCGCCATCGTCAAGCCCTTCCTCGCCGAGCGGATTCTCGAAGGCTTGCGCCGCGCTCCGCTGGAGGCCGTGCATATCCGCGAAGTGAAAGGCATGGGCCGACAGAAGAGCTACCTCGACGAGTACGACGAGTACGACGAAAGCGAGTACGCCCAAGCGTTTCTGCCGAAGGTCGAGATCACGGCGTTCGTCGAGGACGCCCGCGCCGAGGAAGTGATCCGCAAGATGGTCGAGACGGCGCGGACCGGTCGCATGGGCGACGGAAAAATCTTTGTGCTGTCGGTCCAGCCGTATGAACTGGCGCTGGGCGGTGCGGCGAAATGAGCGTCATTTAGCCCCCGGTCAGTGACCGCGGGCTAACTGCCAATTGCCGCCGCTTCGGTGAAGATGCGGTCGAAGCGCTCGCGAGTTTCGCGCCATGCGGCGTCGACTTCCTGAACCAGTTTATCCGCGTCGGCATACCCCAGCAAAAACGCCAACTTCGCCAACTCGCGCGGCTCGTCGGGGAACTCGTGCCGACCGGCGGAATCCATCAATCGGATGCGGGCCTCGACGCTGCGCTGAAACCGATAACTCGACGTTAAGAATCTCGCGTCGTCCGTACTGAGACAGCCGGCCTTCTGAAGCGCCTCGAGCGCGGCAATCGTTCCGGGCACGCGAATTTGCGGCTTTTCGCGTCCGTGTTTTAGTTGCAACATCTGCGCGATGAATTCGGCGTCCATGGTGCCGCCGGCGGCGCGTTTGAGATTCTGCGGCGAAGCCGACTCGCGAAGCCGCTGCCGCATGTCGCGAATCTCCACCGCGTTGTGCGGCTGCCAGGGACGGCCGTAGATCGCCTCGTCCACCGCGCTCATCGCCCGCGCGGCAGCGGCCGGTGACCCAACGATCACCCGCGCCTTGCACAGCGCCAGTCGCTCCCACAACTGCCCCTCTCCCGATTGAAAATACCTCACGAACGCCGACAGGGGCATCGCCAGCGAACCGCTGCGCCCCGTCGGTCGCAACCGCGGGTCCACCTCGTACAGCCGGCCGTGCGGGCCGAACTGGTTGGCTGTCTTGATAATCCGCTGCCCCAACTCGCTAAAGAAATGGCTGTTGCTGGTCGAAACGCCGCGGCGCCCGGGTTCGGTCGATCCCTCGGCGTCGTAGAGGAAGACGAGATCCAGATCGCTGTGATAATTCGGCTCGCGGGCGCCGAGCTTTCCCAGGGCGAGCACGATCAGTTCGCTCGGTCCGCCGACTTGCTCCGGCGTGGGCGTCCAGGGGGACGCGATCGCTGAAGCGGACTCGCCGGCATCGGGCGGCGGTCCGACGACGGGTCGGCCGAGCTTCTCGATCAGCCTCGCCGACTCCGCCGCCGCGATCTCCTCGATGCACGCCTCCGCCACGTCGGAGAGCGCCGCATGCGTGTCCTGCACATCGTCTTTGCCGACGATATCGCGAACGCCGACTCGCAGGTGTTGGGCGTTCTTAAAGCTCAGCAAAATCGGCTCCAAGTCTTCCGCGCCGCGGGTGAGTTCGGCGAGCGAAGCCTCGAGCCGCGCAAGATCGGGCAGCCGTTCAACGATCAGGCTGTCCATCAGTTCGTCGATCATGCCCGGATTGCTGGTTAGAATCCCAGCGAGGTACGGGCAGGCGGCGCAGAGCGTGACGTACAAATTGAGCGTCGGCGGATTCGCGCTGCATAGTTCCCACAGCGCCGCCTTGCCGCCCAGCGAATCGCTCACGCGGCTCAGGCTCACCAGCGTCGCGTCGGGATCGGGCGCGCGAGCGATGGCGGCGAGCAGCCGCGGTGCGATGGCGGCCAAGAACAACCGGCTTCGCCGCGTCGAGAGAAACGGAATGTTCTCGTGCGCCAACGACATGAGATTGTCGTACGCCGTGCGAACGTCGCGAAACGGATACCGGCCGAGCACCCGCTCGATCGTCTCGCTCGACGGGTCGGGGTCGTTCACCAGGTCGATCTCCGGCTCCGTTTCGGCGTCTTCGGGAAAGGCGTCGTGGAGCAGGTGATCGAGAATCCGCCGGTTTACCGCGGTGCGTTCGGCGTAGTCCTTCTTAAACGCCTCGAGCGGCGTCGCCGTCGCGCGGTATCCCAAACGGCGTGCAAGTTTCGTCAGTTCGCCATCGGTCACCGGCAGTTCGTGAGTTTGCAGGTCGAACATAATCTGCAGCCGGTGCTCGACCCGCCGGAGGAAGCTGTAGTTGTCTTCCAAAATCGACCGCTCCTGGTGCGTGAGACAGCCGGTGTTTTCAAGCCGCTCGATAGCCGTCAACGTGTTGCCGGTGCGCACCTGGGGAATCGCGCCGCCGTTGAGCAGTTGCAGGAACTGGATCACGAACTCGATGTCGCGAATGCCGCCGCGGCCGGTCTTTACATGCCGGGCGGCTACGCCGGCCTCTTCGGCGTGCTTTTCGATTTTTCGCTTAATGCCCTTAATGCCGGCGATGTCGGCGAGGCTCAGATAGCGGCGGTAAATCCACGGCCGCAGCGTATGGAGATAGTCCTTACCCAGCTCGATGTCGCCGGCGATCGCGCGGGCTTTGATATACGCCTGCCGCTCCCAAGTGCGTCCGCGGGTATCGTAGTACGCCAACGCCTGGTCGACTCGCGTGCAAAGCTGACCCTGCCGGCCGTCGGGCCGTAGCCGCATATCGACTCGATACGCAAAGCCCAGGTCGGTCGATTCGGTGAGCAAGTGAATGACGGCGCGAGCCAATCGTTGAGCGTACTCGGCGGCGTCCCCGTTGGCCGACCCGCCATCGCCGTTGGCGTCCTGGTAGAGCATCACGAGGTCGACGTCGCTAGAATAATTCAACTCGCGGCCGCCAAGTTTTCCTAAGGCGAGTACGACGAATCTCGGCGGACGCTCGTCGCGGCCGCTACGGTGATGCTGCTTTTCATCGACCTGCCGCGTCGCAAAGTCGACCGCCGCTTCGACGATCGCGTCGGCCAGGTAAGAAATCTGCCGTGTGACTTTCGCCACCGAGTGGTTCTTCACGACGTCGCCGTAGGCGATGCGGAGCGTTTCGCGGCGCTTGAACCGCCGCAGCGCCGCCATCACTTCGACTTCACTGCTGAGCGCCCGCACATCGACCACGAGCTCCTCGACCAACACGTCGCGAGCCACCGCGCGGCCGGCGGTCATTCGCAACAGGTCGTAGCTTTCGGGGTCGCTGCAGAGCATGTCGGACAGATTCTGGCTGGCGTTGAAGAGCATCAACAGCGGAGCGAGCGCCTGCTTATCCCGTTCGAAGAGCGCCGCCGCCGCCAGCGGACTGCGGGCGGCTAGGACGTAGCGCTCGAGGTTGTTGAGCGCCATATCGGGGTCGGCCAGCTTCGGCGCCGCGGCGGCGAACTGCTCGCAGAGCGTCGAGAGCAAATCGAGCGGCACGCCGGCCGAGGCCAGCCGCGTAAGATTGCTATGCCCCGTGCGCAGGTCGGCGAAGCCCAACGGGCGAAGCCACGTCTCGGCTTCCGCCGGGGCGTCGAGCATGGTCCGTAGGCGGTCGATTTGCATCGCTAGTTTTTGCCCTGGCATAACGACGGAACCTCGATCCCGTGAAACCTGGGCCGCCGACGGACGTTGATCGCGACAAACTCGGGGACTGGGAGAGGAACTGTTGCCTGGGTCGAGACGCCTAGGGGCCGTCACAATCTATTCTCGCAACACGGCGCGAATGAATCAACTGGATAGCCCGATCGCACATTTAACTGTGCGAACGGGGTCGGGGGTGTTTTTGG
>JBGSYU010000526.1:0-1599 GCA_041750715.1 Lacipirellula sp. | reverse complement strand
CGTAGTCGGCGAATCCGCCGCCGTCGTTGTTGATTACGAGAATACGCATGGAAACTCCTTAAGAAATGCTGAAGGGGGAAGGCTGAATGCTGAAGGGGGAAGGAAGAAACGCTAGAAGACGCTCACACGCCGGTAACGGCGACTGGCGACGCGGTCCCAGTCGAGGAACCGCTCGACGTCGGACGGCTCCGGGTCGAAATGCGTCTGCAGCGGATCGGCCAGGGAAAATCCTAGTTCGCCGATGGTGCGGCGAGATTCGCCGGTGGCGGCGGCTACGGCCCGATCGAGTTGCGTTTGGGTCATGGGACGATGTTCCTTTTGAGAGCAAGGGGAAGCAGCGCCAACGCGGCGCCGCGGGAGGTGATAGCGAAGCGCCAGGGCTGGTGCGCTAAGCGGCCGCGCACGAAAATTGCCGCCGGGCGGCTGGAGTGTTACAGACGGGCTCGCAGCCTGGCCGCGAACCGTGGATGGAAGCGGCAATTGGCGATCTACCGGCTCATGGCAATCAACGCGATGAGCCATGCCCTGCGAGTGCCGCTACAGCGACTGTTGGCGGCTACGCGCCGAGTTTCGTCGCGACGTTGCGAAACTTGCTCGCGTGGAAGTCGTATGCCATGGCGCCCTGATGGCCAACGAGATCATCGGGAAACTCGCTCAACTGAAAGATCTGTCGCCGCGGCAGTCCCTCAAGTTCGGCGAACAGTGCTAGCGACCCATCCAGCTGACTGCTAACCCAATCGATCGGATAGAGCGTCAGACCATCCTGGCGACGCTGGAATTTCTTAAACATCAAATCGGTCGACATTCCAAACCGCTGGCATAGCGCCTCGATCTCCGGTCCCTCACCGCGCAAGGTCTCCGCCGTACCGCGCCTGAAACCGGCCCAGATTCGAGGTAGCCGAAAGCGCCGGTTATACGCGCTCGGTTGAAACCGCACTGCCTGCTCGATGCGATGATCGAGCCGGAGGGCCAGGTCCAGCAAATCGGTTCGCCGCGAATCGAGCCGCACCCCCTTGGCGCCGGGCCGCGGACAGAGGGAGAGGTCTTTACGCAGTCGAACATTTTCACTCCCGCCCCAGAGGACGCCATGTTCGATCCGGCTCGCACGAAAGCCGCGCAGCCGAATGACCGGAAATCGGCGGCCGAAGTTTTCGTCGTAGACGACGACCAGCAGCACCTTGCTCAACTCGACTAAACCGCCGGTTCGGTCCCCGTCGACGAGAAAGCCCAACGCGCCAGCATCGCGGGGCCAACGTGCCGAAGGCCTCTCACGCCGGGCCGCGATCTGCCGCCGCCAACGTCGCCAGAGTTCGTGATAGGGTTTTGCGCGCATGACGTTCCTCCTAGGGTTCCAACGTAGTGAGAATGCAGGCATTGGCCTGCTTACGGCGAATCGTTCGGAGCGGCAAGCCGGGGCGTCGTGAGGTCGGCAGTGAGGAGAGGCGGCTCGCTGATTTTGGGATCGTGCCAGCCGAGCCTCGGGTGGTCAGACACCAAGTCCGCGAGCAGGATGGTGCAGACGACGTCCTCGCAGTCGTCTCGGCGACTTAAGCCGAACAGCGTCAGCCACGCCAAGCCCAGTGCCAGGAGGGCGGCCAG
>JBGSYU010000525.1:0-2126 GCA_041750715.1 Lacipirellula sp. | reverse complement strand
AAGTTGTACCCGCGCCAACGCCCCAGCGGTAGGGGCGGGGGAGGGGGCGGCAAGCGGCGCTCAAGCCGCCGCCGGCAGCGATGGCACGATCCGTGGCGACTTTGGTGATTCCCCAGAGAGCATCCGCCGCACGTCGTACTTCCCTGCCTCTTCCAGCATCAGCGGATTCCCATTCACCCGCTCGCCGTTGACCTGCTCCCCATTGACCTGCTCAAGGTACCGATCGCGCAGCTCTCGCGCCGCCGCGATGTACTTCGGATCGATCTTCGCCGGCTTCGCACGCGGCGCTTTGGACGTGGCTTCCTCTAAAATGAGAAGTGACCTGCTCTGTCTCAACCCTTCGCCTCGCAGATGATCATGATGTTATGAGTGACAACGCGGAGCAGGAGTTCCATTGACCTTCTGCGGGCCGTCCTTGCTCGCAGGGCCGAGCCGAGGTTGCGCTTGATCATGCTGTTGACCGTCTCGACCTGCCAGCGTTGGCCGTAATGTTCTTTGTCGGCCTTGCGATTGAAACGGCGGCGCATGTTGCGGCGGTGACGCGTCGGCGGCGGCTTGCTCGTCGGCCGCCCGGCGTTGGGCGGGATGATCGAGCGCACGCCCATGTCCTGTCTCGCGATGCAGTGGTTAGCCTCGGAGTCGTATCCCGCATCGGCGACGGCGATTTTCACCGTCGCCCGCCGCCAGGCGTCGAACAGCAGCGGCTCGAAGAACCGCTGGTCCCCGCCGCCGCCGGTCGTCGCGCGGGCCGCGAGGATCAGGTGGCAGGCGCACGCCACGGCGATGGAGAGCTTGGGCAGCCGCTTGACGGTGCGGCCACGGCGGCGGTTCACCTCCGGCGCGTGCGAACCGCCTTGTTTTGCCGCCTTTTTTTTCGCCGCGCCGCCTTCGCCTCCGCCTTGGCGGTCTGCTTGCACCGCTTCTCGAAGTGCCGGCTGACGTGGCGGCTCTCGAACATGCTGCTGTCGAGCGCGACCGGCTTAACGCGCCCCTCGATCAGCCCCTGCGCCTGCGCCCAGGCGGCCTGCTGGTCGAGCATCCGATTCATCAGCCCACGCTTCACTAGCCGCCCGAACGCACGCCACAGCGTGTTGTGGTCGGGCGCGTGGTCGGCGCCGATCTCGGCGAGCCAGCCGGGGCTGTCGGCGAGCAACGCCTCGACGCCGCGGTAGCTCTTCTTCTGGTGCTCGCGCAGGACCAAACAGGCGAACAACTGCGGCTCGGTGAACCCGTCGCGGCGACTGAACGCGCTGGCGTACGCGGGGAGCAGCGACAATGCCAGTTCGTAAGCCTCGCGGAGGACCTTCCGTGGTGACTTGCAGGTTTCCATCCCGCATGATCTACACAACGGCCGCCGATCGCGCTACCGAACATGCGCCGAACAAGGGAAGGGTTGAGACAGAGCAAGGATGACCCCTTTATGCCCCGCGAGGACGGCGCCAAGTTCATCGGGATCGTAACCTGGCTGATTTACGCGAGCCAGATCGCGATGCCGAAATCAGGAACGACAACTGGACGCTGGCCTGCCTAAAAAAAGGGTTCGCGTTTTCTTCCTGAAAGAACCCTGCAACTTGTGGGCGTACACTGACGTGTAAGATGTAAGTCGTACACCTTATGGAGTTCAGCATGATGGAGTTCAGCATGAAATTTGAACGGTTGATGAGCTTGTCGCTTGCCGCGTGTCTTGGCTCGGGGGTTGTTGCCCAAGCGCAAACGACGCAGCCCGCTCCCGGTCCGCAAGTCATCGCCCCGACGCTCGCACCGGCACAGATGGACCCGAAGGCCGCCGAGCTGATCAGTCAGGTGAAGACGGCGTACGGCAAGCTGACGGCGCTGGACGTGTCCGGCAAGTTCACCGGCTCGTTCGCGGCCCCCAATCAGTTCCGCCACCAATCGAAAGAGGGGTTGCTGGTCGGATCGACGGGGGAGAAGATTTACGTCTATTCACCCGGTGAGAACGCTTACCTGACCACCGACGCGGCGACCAAGGAGCGATTCGCGCAGGTGCCGCAGCCGGCGGGGGACATGCTCTTCGGGGAGAACCCGTCGATCCTCATGGCGATCTCCCAGGACCCGATGCAGCTCTTCGCCGGCGCCACCGTGACGCGCGGCGCTGACGTGACGGT
>JBGSYU010000524.1:0-2299 GCA_041750715.1 Lacipirellula sp. | reverse complement strand
ACGCTGCGTCCCGATTTCGTCGTGCTCGCCATGCCTGGTGTAAGGCGGCGACAGCGCGAAACGATCGTCCGCAAGTTCGAAAATGTTGCCGTTCACGTCCTGACGCTGCCGGCGATTACCGATCTCGTCGATGGCACGGTGTCGTTCGCCGACCTGCGCGAGATCGAGCTGGGAGACCTCTTGGGGCGGGAGCCGGTCCCGCCGCACGAAGGATTACTGGCCAGCACCATCGCCGGGCGGACGGTCATGGTTACCGGTGCCGGGGGATCGATCGGGAGCGAGCTGTGCCGTCAAATCGCCCGGCTCGTACCCGCGCGCATCGTCTTGGTCGAGATGACGGAACATGCGCTTTACCAGATCGAGGAAGAGCTGCGCGAGGAGCTGAAGCACGGCAACCTGCCCCCTCAGCTGGAAATTTTCACCGAGCTCGGGAACGTCGCCGACAAGGGAACGGCGCGCCGCCTGTTCGCACGGTGGGAGCCGGAAACGGTTCTTCATGCCGCCGCATACAAGCATGTCCCCCTCGTCGAATCGAACGTCATCGCCGGTATCCGCAACAACATCTTCGGAACCCTCCATTGCGCCCGCGAGGCGGAGAAAGTGGGGGTGCGGAATTTCGTTCTCGTGAGCACCGACAAGGCCGTCCGCCCGACCAACGTCATGGGAGCGACGAAGCGGGCCTGCGAGCTGGTGCTTCAGGCGCTAGCCGCGAGAGGGGCCTCGACCAAGTTCGCGATGGTCCGCTTCGGCAACGTGCTCGGTTCGAGCGGATCGGTAGTCCCGCGTTTCCAGCGCCAAATCCGCGCTGGCGGACCAGTCACCCTCACGCACCGCGATGTGACCCGCTACTTCATGGTGATTCCCGAGGCGGCGCAATTGGTGATCCAGGCAGGTGCCATGTCCGACGGCGGGGAAGTCTATGTGCTGGACATGGGCGAGCCGGTGCGAATCTACGATCTCGCGCGTACCATGATCAATCTTTCCGGGCTGACGGTGCAGGACACCGACAATCCCCATGCGGATATCGAGATTCGCGAAATTGGTCTTCGCAAGGGCGAAAAGCTCTACGAGGAACTGCTTATCGGAAACGCGCCCCAGCCAACGGCACATGCCCGCATCATGAAGGCGCATGAGGCGTTTCTCGAGTGGGACCATCTCGAACGCGTTCTTGAGCAGCTGGATGCGGCTCTCGATCGCGGCGACAGGCATGAGGCCCTGAAGATTTTGAGTTTCCTGGTACCGGAATTCGATGGCGAGCAATCGGTTCGCTAGAACCTGTCAGCCGACCGGGTTTTCTCGCCGTCTCGCGACTTGGCACAAGATCCAAGCCAGATGGCAGCGAGGACCAGAACCGACATGATAAGGGGCGTGCGGGCGGGGTAGTCCGTCGCACTGGCGATGA
The DNA here is from genome assembly GCA_041750715.1 of Lacipirellula sp. Classification (GTDB taxonomy): domain Bacteria; phylum Planctomycetota; class Planctomycetia; order Pirellulales; family Lacipirellulaceae; genus Lacipirellula. The sequence goes on along the minus strand of JBGSYU010000524.1, from coordinate 897 downwards.
ACACCATCAGGATGATCGCCGAGCCCGCCCGGCGCAACACGGCCTCGTCCGGGCGTAGCCATGCCTGCCAGCTTTGCCAGGCCCACCAGACGACCGCGGCGACCAGGATCGCGATGCCCGCCAGGCCGCCATCGAGCACAATCTCGAGCCAGTCGTTGTGCGCGTGATTGAGGTAGCGCATCCCCAGCAGATCGGCCTGCTCGCTAATCCGGTAGACCGGGTCGAAGGTTCCGAATCCCGAACCGGCCGGGAAGTAGTCGGCCGTCATCCGCAGGATGGTGGGCAGCGCGCGAACACGCAGGTCGTCCGCGCCTTGCAGCTCGGTGGCGCGATCGACGCCCGCGGCGCGGTCGAAAACGATACTGAGGACAATCACGGAGACCAGGGCAGCACCGGCGGCGACGGCGGCCGCGATCGCATAGGCCCTGGGTAACTGCCTCAATTGCCCCAGCACTTGTCTGCGGGTCATGATGATGCCGAGAGCGACACCCAGGAGGGCCAGGAGCAGCCCCATGCGCGAGCCGGATGCCAGGACGATCAGGATGAACAGGAGCGACAGACCCAGGCCCAGGGCCGCGCGCCATCTTTTCCCCTGCCCCCCCTCGAACGCCCAGGCAAAGGCGAGCACCAGACCGATCGCGGCGAACAGCGCGAAGTGATTGCGATTGGCGAAGGTCCCACTGACCGAACCCGAGACGCCGTTGATGAAGGGATTTGCGAACCTCATTCCCGAAAATTGCGCCAGCGCGACCAAGGTGCTTGCCGCCACCAATCCAAGCAGCAGAACCATGATCGCCTGGTGCTGATCGCGCCGGCGACCTGCTGCCAGGACGAGCGTGACGGCAGGGACGATTAGGGACGACAAGGCGTTCACGGTGCCGCCCGGCGACATCGAGA
>JBGSYU010000523.1:0-2776 GCA_041750715.1 Lacipirellula sp. | reverse complement strand
GGCGACTTCCAAATCGCGCTTCAGCGCCTGCTGGGCGACGACTTGCTCGTGCAGTCGGGCGATGTCGATAGAGTTGGCCGCCAGCCCCGTCACGCCGGCGAGCACTTGCAGGTCGAGATCGGTAAACCGGGCCCGCTGGTCGCTGGTGTCGATCTGAATGACGCCGATCGACTCGCCATTGGAGTCGATCATCGGCGCGCAAATCAGCGAGCGAATCTGAAAGTCCGCGATGCTTTGCGCCATGTTGAACCGAGCGTCCGACGCGGCGTCGGCCGACAGGATCGCCTTCTTCTCGGTCATCGCCCGTTCGACGATCGTGCGGCTCACGCGCATCCCCTCGTCGTCGCCGCGGCGGGCCTTCGTGGCCACCGGCGCCAACGGGCCGCCCGGCTTGGGTCGCATGATGATGAACCCGCGATCTGCCTGAACGAAGATTTTGAACAAGCTGTCGAGCACCTTTGGCAGAATTTCGCTCATCGAGAGCGTGTTGCTGAGATTGGTCGAGATCTCGATCATCGCCTGAAGCTGCTGCTCAGGCTTCGCCGAAACTTGCCAACTCGCGCGGATGTCTTTGCTCACGTCGAGCGTGGCCATGATGCTCGAGCCGTCGTCGTCGGCATCTCCCGCGGCGCCGATGGCTGGCCCGAGCAACGACGACCCCGCGAACGGATCGTTGCCGCCCATCAGGGTGGGCGCGGCAAGGTGCTTGAACTCGATCAGCACGTCGCAGATGAGAATCTGATCCCCGTCGCGCAGCTGCGCCTGGTCGACCACCTGCGTGCCGTTGACGATCGTGCCGTTTCGGCTGCCATTGTCTTTGATGAAGAAAGCGCCGTCATCCTGCGTGATGACGGCGTGCCGGCGACTCACCGCGGCCACGTCGAGGACGACTTCGCACTCGGGGCTGCGGCCGATGACCGACTGACCGTCGGCGAGCTTGTACTGCTTGCCGACTTCTCCGCCCTGAATAACGGTGAGCGTAGCCATAGCAAAGGGTCCGTCGATTCCATGCGCCCGCGTTCCTGCGGGACAACTGGCTGATTCTAGCGCCGCATCGGCTGGGGCGTCAACCAACCGACGGTGACGACGTTATCTCAGCCGCGGGAATGCTTTGCGCACGGCGGCGGCCTTGACGAACGGCCAAACGGGGCCTACCGTTGAGCGCTTCGCTTGGCGAGCCTCTTGGGGCGTAGTGTAATTGGTAACACTACAGATTCTGACTCTGTCATTTAAGGTTCGAGTCCTTACGCCCCAGCTTTCTTACGGTCTTCTGAACTTCCATAAAGAAGAGGGCCTCACTCAAAGGCGCAAAGCACGCAATGAAGGAGGGAACACTAATCTTCGCTAATCTTCACTAATAATCATTGAAACAGATTAGTGAAGATTAGTGTTCCAAAACTGAATTCTTGGCGTCCTTTGCGCCTTTGCGCGAGGCTTTCGTCTATCAGCCTGGCGGCGTGCGGAGCACCAGCAGGCGAATCTCCGTCATATCCTCAATCGCCCAGCGGACGCCCTCGCGGCCCAGGCCGCTGTCTTTGACGCCGCCGTAGGGCATGTTGTCGACCCGCCAACTCGGCACGTCGCCGACGATGACGCCGCCGACCTCCAGCCGGTCCCATGCCCGCTGGATTTTGTACACGTCGCGAGTAAAGATGCCGGCTTGAAGGCCAAAGCGGCTTGCGTTCACCTCGGCCAGGGCTGCGTCAAAGTCGCTGAAGCGCTCCAGCATGGCCACGGGTCCAAACGCTTCCTCGGCGCACAGCGGCTGATCCTTCGGCACGTTTTCCAGCAGCGTCGCTTCGAGCATCACCCCTTCGCGGCCCCCGCCGCAGAGTAGCTTCGCGCCTGCCGTCACGGCGTCGTCAATCCACCGCTTGAGCCGTTTCGCCTCGCCTTCTGAGATCATCGGACCAATAAACGTGTCCTCCAATTTGGGATCGCCCATCTTGAGCGCCTTCGTCGCCGCCACGAGCCGGTCACGCAGTTCATCGTAAACCCGTTCATGCACCAGAATCCGCTGCACCGCGATACAGCTTTGCCCGCTTTGGTAGAAGGCGCCGACGATCAGCCGATCGACCGCGTCCTTCAAGTCGGCGTCCTCGTCGATTACGCACGCCGCGTTGCCGCCCAGTTCCAGCACGACCTTCTTCTTACCGGCCCGGGCCTTCAAGTCCCATCCCACCGCCGGCGATCCGGTGAAGCTGAGCAGCATCAGCCGCTCATCCGTGGTGAACAGTTCAGCGCCGTCGCGGTGACACGGCAGAATCGAATAGGCGCCTGGCGGCAAGTCGGTTTCAGCGAGCGCCTCGCCGATCATCAGGGCCCCGATCGGCGTGCGGCTCGCTGGCTTCAGCACGAACGGGCATCCAGCGGCGATTGCCGGCGCGATCTTGTGAGCCGCCAGGTTTAACGGGAAATTGAACGGCGAAATAAACGAGCACGGCCCCACCGGCACGCGCTTGTACATACCTGCGTAGCCCCGCGACCGTGGAGAGATTTCAAGGTTCAGCACCTCGCCGCCGGTCCGCACCGACTCGGCCGCCGCCAGGCGAAACGTGTCGATCAGGCGTGCGACCTCGCCCCGGCTATCGCGAATCGGCTTGCCCGCTTCGACGCACAGCCAATTGGCCAGCTCGTCAGCCCGCTCGCGAAACCGCTCGACGCAATGCTCCAGCACTGCCTGCCGCTCAAACGGCGCCATGCGAGCCATCGGGTCAGCGGCCTCGACGGCGGCGCCAATCGCCCGATCGATCGCCGCCGCGTCGGCCAGCGCAAC
>JBGSYU010000522.1:0-9111 GCA_041750715.1 Lacipirellula sp. | reverse complement strand
CCATTCCACTTCGAAGTCGCTTTCCGCGGCCTGGTCGATCCGAAGAATCTCGACGAATCGCTGGCCGGTGTCAAACCGCTGACGCAGTGGTACAACAGCGTTCTGGAGCAACTGATTCGCGAGACGCCCGATCAATACTGGTGGCTTCACCGCCGCTGGCGCGAACCCCCCAAAAAGCGCCGCCAGCGCCCGGCCGTGGCGGCGTGATCCGCGTCATTTAGCCCCCGGTCAGTGACCGGGGGCTAACTGAGCGGGCGCGCCTGCGCTCACGGCTTGTGGCGCGCCCGCAGCGTGACATAATCAACCTCTTGCGCGCCGCCCCGGTGCGCCTGCCGCCCAGGACTGCTTCGTGTATCGACTCCGCGCCTTCCGCAACACCGACCCGCCGCATCTCGCGGCGATCTGGCGTAGCCAACCTCCTCAGCGGGGCGTGTTGCAGCCCATCTCGGCGCCGCTGCTGGAGTACGGCGTCTTCTCGAAGATGCACTTCGACCGCGAAGGCCTGATCGTCGCCACCGAGGGCGACCAACCCTGCGGCTTCGTCCACGCCGGTTTCGGCCCCACCGAAGACGGCAACGCTCTCGACACCAGCCTCGGCACGACGCATGTGCTGATGGTCCAAAACGGCGACGCGAGCTCCGCGCTCGCCGACGATCTGCTAGCCGCCAGCGAGCAGTACATGCGCGATCGCGGCACGCAGGTTATGTACGCCGGCGGCATCAGCCCGCTCAACTCGTTTTACCTCGGCCTCTACGGCGGCAGCGAAATCCCGGGCGTCTTGCAGTCGGACCTGCTCCTGCAATCCGCTTGCCGTCATCGCAATTACCGTGAGGTCGATCGCGTCCGCATCATGCAGTGCGACCTAGTGCGCGTGCGTCCGCCCGTCTCGCGCGAGCTGCGGATGATCAAGCGCACCACGCAGCTCGTGGAAAAGATCGACCCGCCGCCCAAGACGTGGTGGGAAGCGTGCGTCTGGGGCTCGCTCCAGCGCGATGTGTTCTCGCTCTTCGATAAATCGCAGAACCGCATCGTAGCCACCGCATCGTTCTGGGACATGCAGCCCCTCTCCGCGGGCTGGGGCATGTGCGCGGCCGGCCTGTTCGAACTGCACGTCGACCCGCCGCTGCGCCGCCGCGGCTACGCCAGCTACCTGCTCGGCGAAGCCATCCGCATCCTCCGCCGCCGCGGCGTGGCTACCATCGAGGCCCAAACCATGGCCGCAAACGAAGCGGCCCGCGCCTTCTACACCAAATTCGGATTCACCGAAATCGACCAGGGCATCGTGTATCGGAAAGAGGGTTAACCACGAAACACACGAAACAGACGAAAAAAATCGAAGTGGATTGTCGTAAATTCGGGCTGATTGGGAGCGTTGAGCCCCAATGCACTACTGTCTCACCCTCGTGTTCTTCTGAAATTCATTCGTGTGTTTCGTGCGTTTCGTGGTTAATTTTTTCCCCACTCCACCCCCAGCATCTGGCAATTGATCCCCGAGCCAATCCCCAGCATCGCAATTCGATTGCCCGCTGTGAAATGACCCTGCTCCGCCGCCATCGCCATCGTTAACGGTAGCGCCGCAGCCCCGGTGTTCCCTAACGTCTCGAACGTGCCGAAGTCCAGCGATTCGCTCAACCCAATCGTGTCGAACAGCAGTTTGCGATGCGCCACGCCCACTTGGTGGCAAATTGTCTTTGCGATGTCGCTGCGGTTCCAGCCTAGCTCGTTGAGGAACAACTCGAACGTTTTAGCCCCTGTCGCGACCCCCGCAAGCATGAGCTGCTCGCTATCGGTCCGCATGAACGTCTCCATCCCCTCGCTCTGGCAAAGTCCATGTTCCGCCGTGTTCGCCAACACGGCCCCCCCTGCCAACCGATGCCGCTTGCGGCTTAGCGCCTCATCACACAATACCACGCCCACGCTCCCCGACCCAATCGTCAGCGAAGCCACAAACTGCTTAATCCCGCGCCGATCAATCGCCGAATCGGTATTCAGCCGCTCGACCGTCGCCTCGACCAGCGCCCGCCCATCCTCCGTCCCCACCACCAGTCCCGCGCGAATCTGTCCCAGCTCGATCATGTTCGCCACCTGCAGCATCCCCGTGAGAATGCCCAGGCACGCGTTCGACGCATCGTAAATGAGACAGCTCTCGGGCAATCCGAGCGCATGATGCACGCCGCACGCCGTCGCCGGTTCTAAAAAGTCGCGGCACACCGACCCATGCACCAGCGCCCCGATATCCGCGGCATCAATCCCCGCCGCCGCCAGGGCGCGCCGCCCGCTCTCGATGCTCACCTGCCCGGGCCGCGTGCCCGGCGGAAAAAATCGCCGCTGGCGAATCCCCGTCATCAACTCCAGCCGTCCCGCGGGCAGCCGCAGCCGCGCATAAGCAGGCGCCAGTCGCCGCTCGAGTTCGTCGGTGGTGACGACCTCTTCGGGGAGCGTGTAGCCGAAGGCTTCGAGGAAGACTCGCTGGTAGCGCATGGGCGAAGACGCAAGCGGAGGGGCAAGGGTTGGGAGTAAATCACCTTACGGGCGGAACGGCTTCGGGTAAAGTTGATTCGATAGAACGCTCACTTTCCGCCGAGGTCACAAACGTGGTCCAGTCGCCGTCACCCGCTTTTCGCCGCGATCTTGCCGCCGTGCTGTTCGCGCTGGTTCTGCCAACGATCATCACCTGGATCTACTTCTTTCAGGCCGAATCTCTGTCCCCCGCAGCGCAGGGCATCGTCTTTGGCGGCGTGAAGGTGTTTCAATTCGCCTTCCCGCTGCTTTGGGTTCTAGCGGTGCAGAGAGGTCGCGTTACGTTGCGCCCGCCGCATACCGGCGGCGTGCAAATCGGCGTCGCCTTCGGCGCGTTCGTCGCCGCGGCGATGTTCGCGCTCTATCTCTTCGTCCTCCGCGGCGCCGACATGTTGGTCGCCGCCAACGAACAGATCATCGGCAAGGTCTTGGGCATGGGCATCGATAGCGCCTGGAAATACGCGGCGCTGGGCCTGTTCTACAGCGTCGTTCACTCGCTGCTCGAAGAGTATTACTGGCGGTGGTTCGTCTTCGGTCAGCTCCGCCGCTTCGTCCCGCTCGCCCCGGCGATCGTTATCTCATCGCTTGGGTTCATGGCCCACCATGTGTTGGTGCTGGGAAAATTCTTCGGCTTCGACAGCCCCGCGACCTGGCTATTCTCCGGCTGTATAGCGCTAGGGGGCGCCGTTTGGGCCTGGCTTTACAACCGCACCGGCTCGCTGCTGGGCCCTTGGGTGAGCCACGCAGTCGTCGACGCGGCAATCTTCACGATTGGCTACGACCTGGTCCACGGCTTGTTCATCTAGCGGCTGTGAAAAATGTAGCTGGCCTCTATGAGGCCGGCTTTTCGCAGAAGGCCCGGGGTCGCAGACCTCGGCTACAGCGTTCGTCCGCGCCCCGGCACCCCCAATAACCACCATCTTGTGCAAGCACTTCGCCCTCGCCGCAAAATCGGCGATTGCTTTGCAAGGTTCGTGACACGCGTTAGATTTTGGCCCAGACTTGTATCCACTTTCAATGACCGTGGCACGGTCGCCCACATAGGAGCGCGTAGTTACGAGGCCTTGAGATGAGTGTGCGTCGCAAGCTGACGATGGCTTGCGTTTTTGTAGGGAAACCCCGTAGCGCCAAGAATGGCGCCTGGAAAGGAGCATCTCGCCATGTCCAAGTCGCTCATCGGAGTGAATACAGATTTTCGTACGTCGAAGAACGATCAACAGCCCGCCTTCGCCTATGTCGCCGCCGGCTACTTCGACGCCATCTTTCAGGCCGGCGGACTACCGGTGCTCATTCCGCCGTACGACGATGAATCGGACATGGAGCAGCTTCTCGATCGACTCGATGGCGTTCTGCTGATCGGCGGGGCCGACCTCGACCCCCGCCGCGACGGCTGGATGCTGCACCCCACCGCACGGCTGCAAGACTCCCGCCGCGAATCCTCCGATCGCCGGCTCGTTCGCCGCGTGGCCGAACGCCGCATGCCCCTTTTGGGCATTGGAGCCGGCATGCAACTCATTAACGTCTCGCAAGGCGGCAATCTGATGCTGCACATCCCCGACGATCTGCCGCACGCCCTGCCGCACCTCGACCCGATCGACCCCGAGCATCGACACACGCTCACGCTCACCCCCGGCACGATCATGGATCGCGTTTACGGCGACGGCGAGCTCCGCGTCAACAGCATGCACCACATGGCCGTCGACGAAGTCGCCCCCGGCTTCCAAGTAACGGCCCGCTGTCCCGACGGCGTGGTCGAGGCGATCGAAAGCCAGATGCCCGACTGGTTCGCCTTCGGCACGCAGTTCCATCCGGAAGCGTCGACCGCCTCGGCGCTCGACATGCGAATTTTTGAGGAGTTCATCGTCGGCGTCGAACAATCCCGCGGCGGCATGCGAATCGCCGCGTAGCCCGCCGGCGAGCCGGCCGCGTAAGCGGCCCGAGCATTGATAAAAGCGTAAGCGGCCCGAAGGATTCGCCGCCGCCTTTGTGAGAGAGCCAGACCCGGCGTTGGTAGGGATCGCCAACGCCGGGTCTTTTTATGCGCTACTGGAGGGGAAGGGAGCCGGAGGTATTGGTCAGTTCTGGTAATGGTCGCCGACCAGGTGCTCCGGCATTCGTCGAATATTTCCTTGCCGGTCGATGCAGGCCAGCGTGCTCGAAGCCTCGGCCAATAGCGACTCTCCCGCGAACACGCCGTAGGCGTGCTCGATCCGCGCCGTCGTCACCCGGACGACCTTCGTGCGAATCTTCAGACGATCTCCAAACCGGGCTGGCCGATGATACCGGCAGGTGATGCTATGCACGACCAGCAGCATCCCGTCGCGCTCTAGCTCGGCGTAGTCGTGGCCCAGCGCTTTGAGCATCTCGACCCGCGCCAGCTCGAAGTACACGAAGTAGTTCGCGTGATGCACCACGCCCTGGCCATCGGTCTCGGAATAGCGGACGTCGATTTCGATCTCGTGTTCCACGGCAGCGCGACTCCAAGCGGGGCAAGACGGCAGGCGCACACTTCTCGCCCCGCATCTTACCGAACATTTAGCCCCCGGTCACTGACCGGGGGCTAATTGGCGGCTCGCGCCGCAGGCGTCGATCTCCCAAATTGCGTTGCATCGCCGCGACAACCCCCCTATAGTGGAGGGCTATCACCGAAAGCACGGCGCGCGAGGATTCTCGATGAGTAGCGGCAGCGGCGAGCACGGCGCCCTCGACTTCGCGACGATGCGCGGCAGGGACTATCCCTCGATCCGCCAGTTCACCGTGTTTCTCGAAAACCGCGTCGGTCAACTCCTCGAAGTGGTCCGCCGCTTTGAAGGCAGCAACGTCCGCATCGTCGCACTGACGATCTCCGATTCCACCGAGTGCGCCGTAGTGCGATTCCTGCTGAGCGACCCCGAAGCGGGCCGCGAAGTGCTCGAACGGGCCGGGCTGGCCATCGTCGAAAGCGACCTCATCGGCGTCGAACTGCCCGACAGCCCCCAGCCGTTGTTGCAAGTCTGCACGGCACTGTTACAGGCCGAAGTCAATATCACCCAAGTTTACCCGCTGCTGTCCCGGCCCCGCGGCCGCCCCGCCGTCGCCCTCATGGTCGACAACATCGAAATGGCCATCGACACGCTGGCCAGCAAGGGATTCTCGCCGATTAACGAGGACGACCTGAAAGAGTCGATGTGAGCGGGCGAACGAGCAATGGGTCAGGGCCGATCGGTTGTTCAAGCTAGGCGTGCCACCCCACGTTACTCCACTTGAATAACTGATCGGCCCTGAGCAACGGTGGGGCGCGTAGCGTAGCGGCGGCTATCTGGGATATGCTGTGAGAAGCGTCTCCGCCGCCGATATTTTTTCCGGCTCCCTCCCCCTTGCGGCGAGGGCTGGGGAGGGGGTGGTTCGCTAGCGCCCGCATCATCACCCCTCCCGAACCCTCCCCGTCAAGGGGAGGGGATCAGAGGAAATACATTCAAGCATTTTCCGCACACCGGTCCCCCGCCATGCCCATTCATGTCATTTGCCCCGGCTGTCACGCCCGCTTCAAGGTGGGCGACCAGCACGCCGGCAAGGCCGGCGCGTGTCCCAAGTGCAAGGGCCAGATTCAGATTCCCGCCGCTAGCGATGAAGTCGTCATCCACGCCCCCGAGAACGAGGCCGGCGCCACCGACGCCAAGGGCCGCAACGTCCTTAAGCCGATCAAGCGGAAGGAAACGAAGTTCCAGCTCAACGCCGCGCTGGTCATTGGCGGAGCGGTCGTCCTCGCCGTCGCCATCGCGTTTCTCTTGGGCAACAGTCGCGAACAGCTCGAAGACGCGATGAGCTACGGCCTCGCCGGCGTTCTCGCCGGGGGCGCCATGCTGCTTGGCCCGCCGCTGGCTTACGCCGGTTACTTCTTCCTCCGCGACGACGAACTCGAAGTCTATCAAGGCAAAGCCCTCCTCATTCGCTGCCTTGCGTGCGGCTTGGTTTACGCCGGCCTGTGGGGCATTTACTGGTACCTCGGCTACCAAATCTTCGGCAGCGAAGCTTACAACACCGAAGGACTCGAAATCTTCCAGCTCGGCATCCTCGTCGGGGTCGTCGTCGGCATCGGCACGGCAGCCGCATTCGTTTGCTTCGATCTCGATCCGATTACCGCGTTCTTCCACTTCGCTTTATATTTCGGCGCCACCGTGCTGCTGCGAGCCGTCATGCAACTCTCACTTCTTCCCGGCATGGGAGGGGCATCGTAACGCACAGAGAACACGGAGGATCCTCGAGCTGCTTCAACCATTCCACTGAAACGATCATCTGATCACGTCTCTCGCAAAGTCGCCAAGGCGCAAAGAAAAGCGCAAAGAATACAAGAGTTTCTTCTTTGCGTTCCTCCTTTGCGACTTCGCGCCTTTGCGAGAAATCCCCAGTTCAGAATTGCGATAGAAAGCGGATGTCATTTTCGTAAATGTACGAAGGTACTCTTTGCGTCTTCCGTGGTTAAAGCATTCGCTGTTTGAGCTTAACGAGGGACCATGACCTCCATTCGCGATATCCCCGAGGTCGCCGCCCTCCGCGCCAGCCCTCACCTGATTCGCATCCCGCCGGAGATCGACGTTCCCCTCACCCCCCGCGTCCGGCAGCTCATCGACTCGCCCGAGTTCCGCCGCCTCGCCCACATCAGCCAGCTCGGCCTGGTGAGCCTCGTCTACCCGGCAGCGAACCATACTCGCCACGAGCACTCGCTGGGCGTGTATCGGATGGCGCTGCTGTATTTGGATCGTCTGGCGGACGACCCCCGCTTCGTCACCGCCGTCCAGCCGGAGGCGGCCGAGCGGTTCCTCGTCGCCGCGCTGTTGCACGATCTGGGGCACTGGCCTTTTTGCCACGCGATCGAAGACATAAATCTCCGGCAGGTTCCCAGCCACGAGTTGTTCGCCAATAGTTTTTTGCTCGAAGGCGAGCTTGCCGATCTGCTGCGCGAAGAGTGGGATTTGCAGCCGCGGGATGTGGTGGAGGCGCTCAGCGGCAAGCCGGGCGACCGCTGCGGCCGGCTGCTGCGGAGCATGCTCTCCGGGCCGATCGACGTCGACAAGATGGACTACCTCATGCGGGACAGCCTGCACGCCGGCGTTCCCTACGGCCGCAACTTCGACCAGCCGCGGCTAATCCATAGTTTGTGCCTGAACGAAGCCGGCGACCGCCTGGCGATCACCGACAAAGGCAAAACGGCCGCCGAGATGATGGTGTTCGCCCGCTATGTGATGTTCAGCGAAGTCTACTGGCACCACGCCGTTCGCTCGGCCACGGCGATGTTGCAGCGGGCCTTCTTTCTGCTGCACGAACACCTCGACGTCGACGCGCTCTTTCGTCTCACCGAGCAGCCGATGGTCGACGCCATGCGCAAAGCCGCCGGCGACGGCCCCGCCGCCGAGCTTCTCGACGGCCTCTTCGGCCCCACGCGCCGGCTGTACAAGCGCGTCGCCCAGTGCAGCCTGTTCCAGCACCCGGAGCTGTACCAGCGGCTCGCCCGCCGGCCGTACCCTTGGCTGGCGCGCTGCTCCGCGCAATTTGCCACCGTGGCTAGCCAAGCCCTGTCGCGCGTGGTGGCTCCGCACGAAATCCTGTTCGACGCCCCGCCGATGGAGCTGGAGGTCGAATTCAATATCGACGTTTACTTCGCCAAGGAGGGCGTTTACCGCCAGCTCGGCGAAGTCTCCCCGGTGGTGAAGACGCTCGCCCGGCAGCAGTTCGACGACTACGTCAAGCGGGTGCGTCTCTTCACCCACCCCAGAATCGCCGCCGACCTGCGCGCCGTGCCCAATTTGCCCGAGCTGCTTGCCGAAGCCATTGATAACGCTTCGTAGGTCGAGCTTTCAAGCTGACCAGCGTACCGGTTGATCCGGTTCTAGTGGAGGACTTCGCGTGGGGCCTGTCAGGCTGAAAGCCCGACCTACGAGTTAAGTTGAAGGGTTTGCGTAAGCCGCGCCGATAACGTATTTCGGGTCGAGCAAGTGCCTCGGATCCGATTCGCTACGGACGCGAGTCTCGCCAGACAGTCTCCGCCGCGACCCATGGAATACGGGTCCCAGGCCAGCCTCACCGAACGACGACGAACTGCCAAGTCGCGATCGGACTGGAACGACTGTGATGATGACCGCTCCCCCCGCACACTATCTCTTATTCACCGAAGCCGCCCTCGATTCGCCGCACGGCGGCGCCTGGCGGTTCGTCCTCGACCACGTCGGCGGCGAAGAAGCTCTGTCGGCCAGCGATTTTGAAACCGTCGAGTGCGCCGAACGACTGGAGCTGTTCGCCGTCGTCCGCGGGCTCGAAGCGCTCGACCAGCCGGCCAAGGTGACGCTGGTCACGAAGAGCCGCTACGTCAGCCGCGGACTCAAGCGCGGGCTGGCCGATTGGCGCGCCAATAGCTTTCACTGGGAACGCTTCGGCCGGGTCGTGCCGGTGCGCGATCACGATCTTTGGCGTAGAGTGGACCGGGCGCTCCAATTTCACCAGGTCGAGTGCCGAGTTTGGCGTTTCGACGCCGCCGCCGCGGAAGCGAAGCCGCAAGCGGCAGCCCCCCGGTCTCAGGCCGCCGTCTGGGTCGCGTGGCCGCGAAAAGCGGCCGCG
>JBGSYU010000521.1:0-1841 GCA_041750715.1 Lacipirellula sp. | reverse complement strand
CTTCGCCCGTGTTGCTCTTGCCGCCGATCTGGTTCATGGCGATGGCGAGCGATTCGTGGGCCTCGGCGGAGATCGAGCCGAACGACATGGCGCCGGTGCAGAACCGTTTTACGATTTCGGTGGCGGGCATCACCTCGTCGATGGAAATCGACTGGCCTTCGACCGGCTCCTTGAACTTCAACAACCCGCGTAACTGGCAGCGGGTGCGCGAATCGTGATTCACATGCTCGGCGAATCGCTTGTAGGCATTGGCATCGCCGGCGCGGGCGGCCACCTGGACGTCGGCGATCGCCTGCGGGTCCCACATGTGCCGCTCGCCCTCGGCCCGCCAGTGGAACTCGCCGGGATTGGGCAGCGTCGCGAGCAGGGCGCTCTTCCGCTCTGGAAAGCCGAGTGCATGACGGCGCAGGGCCTCTTCGGCGAGCACGTCAAAATTAACGCCCTGAATGCGGCTGGACGTGCCGGCGAAGCAGCGGTCGATCACGTCGTCCCCCAGACCCACCGCCTCAAAAATCTGGGCGCCCTTGTAACTTTGCAGCGTCGAAATGCCAATCTTCGCCATCACCTTCAACATCCCTTTGGCGACGCCCGTGCGATACTTTTGCACCAGTTCGTGGTCGGCGGCGGTCACGGGGTCGTGCTTGAGATCTTCATCCTGAAACGCTTCGATGGCCGGGTGCAGGTGGCCTTCGCCCGACTCGTCGCCCTTGATGTTCTCCTCGCCGGAGTCGAGCAGCCCGTCGCGGCGGGCTTGCCACAGGGCCTCGAACGCCAAATACGGATTGATCGCGTCGGCGCCGTAGCCCACCAGCAGGCAGTGGTGGTGCACCTCGCGCGCTTCGCCCGTTTCGACGATAACGCCGATGCGGGTCCGCTTCGCCGTGCGAACGAGATGGTGATGCACGGCGCCGGTGGCCAGCAGCGAACTGAGCGGCACGCGATCGGCGCTCACCTTGCGATCGGTCAGCACCACGAGCGTGTACCCGTCGTCGACGGCGGCCTCGGCCTCCGCGCAGATTCGTTTGAGCGCCGTCACCATCCCCGGCTTACCCTCTTCGCGCGCCCAAGTCACGTCGATTTTCTTCGTCCGCCAGCCGCGGCGATTCATCCGCTTCAGCGCGGCAACCTGCTCGTTGGAGAGAATCGGATGCGGCACGCGCAGCCGGTGCGCATGCGCCGCCGTCGTCTCGAGCAAGTTCTGCTCGGCGCCGATGTAGCACTCCAGCGACATGATCACCTCCTCGCGAATCGAGTCGATCGCGGGATTGGTCACCTGCGCGAAAAGCTGCCGGAAGTAGTCGTAAATCATCCGCGGCTTGTCGCTCAGGCACGCCAGGCACGAGTCGTTGCCCATCGAGCCGATCGGGTCCTTCTCCGCCTTGATCATCGGCAGCAGCATGAAGTTCATCGTCTCGGCGGTGAACCCGAACGCCTGCATCCGCTCCAGCAACGTCTGCCGATCGAACCCGTGCGGGCGGGCCTCCGGATGCAGATCGTTGAGGTCGATCTGCTCTTTCCGGAGCCACTTGGCGTACGGACGGCGCTGGGCGTAGTCGTGCTTCAGCTCGTCGTCGGGGATCAATCGGCCCTGCTCGAAGTCGATCAGAAACATCCGGCCCGGTTGCAGGCGGCCCTTCGCCTTCACGTTCTCCGGCTTAATCGAGCGGAGCACGCCCACTTCGCTGGCCATGATCACGCGATCGTCGTGCGTCAGATAGTAGCGCGAGGGCCGCAGGCCGTTGCGATCGAGCGTGGCGCCGATGTAGTGCCCGTCGGTGAACGCGATCGACGCGGGGCCGTCCCACGGTTCCATGAGGCAACTGTGGTATTCGTAGAACGCC
>JBGSYU010000520.1:0-4128 GCA_041750715.1 Lacipirellula sp. | reverse complement strand
TCGACCCAACCACGTGGTTCCTATGTGTTGGTTGGAGTGACGACTTCCTGTCGAACGGCGCCGCGGTGAGAGTAGGAAGAAGGCGTTTGGCTTTCAAGAGCAAAACGCTTGGGGGCTTCCTTGCCTCTGTGCGAAATGTTTGTTGCGTTCGCTTGACCGCTGCGTGTGGGGAGGAGAATCGGGAGATGCCCAATAGCGGTCAACAGCACTTGGAGCGACTCGTAAAAAAGTTTTTGGAAGCGCTGCGCCGCGCGATCTCACGTCCGCGACTGGTCCCGGTGCGCGTGCGCCGCTAACGATTTCTGCAAGCGCAGTCTGTGGCGTTCGCGCGTCCTGCAAGATCGAAAATATGGTGTAGGCGCCGCGGCAATTGCTAGCACGCCGAATCCACTTCGCGGTGGCGGCGGTCGTAGAGGAACACCGCAAACATACCGCCTGCGTAACCAAAAAGCAGCGTGAACATGTCGAAGCCGATTCTTCTAAACGCCCATGATTCCGGATTGGTTCTAGTCTCAAAGATCCCACCCATCATCCCTGCCGACCTACGCGTCGGCTTGGTCGATGACCACTCGTCGGATCCTTGAACGCTGTATTCCACGCGTACTAAATGACTGAAGGCAGCGTCGAGAATCGGCGCCGTTCCAAGGGCATACGCCGGCTGATCGAATAGCTTCAGCATGACGGCGGAGCCGAGGCGAGCATTTACGCTATAAATCGCCGCGATAAGAAAAAAACCAATGGCGAAGTTCCGCCGCCGCCCACGATCCAAGAGGGCAGCCAATAAAGCAGCAAGGATGACAGCGTTCGTCACAAGCCCCCATATCCCGCTCAGCAGTGCGTTCGCCCGCAGCAACGACGCGATGCCCACGGCGACAACGGTGAAAACGACCAGCATGCGGCGAAGAGAAAAGCGGAACATGTGCCTGCACGCTCCGTTCACCGAGGATCAGCTAGTGGGCAACCGCTCGGCGACTTCTCGCCAGAACGTCGCTAGATCAATCTGGACTTCGGGCAGCCGTGGGGATTGGTAGCGACCGTCAACGCTTTTCTTGACGACGTATTCCCCCTTGTCGAGCATCAGGAATTCGATGGTTTGAGCCTTCTGGTCCACAATCCAGAACTCAGGAACGCCGTACTGCGCGTAGACGTCGAGCTTCTGAACGCGATCTCGCCGCTCCGCCTTGGGGCTGAGAACCTCGACGACAACATCAGGGGGACCGTTGATGCGATCGCCGATGATGCCGCGGCGGCTTTTCGCAACGTACAGCAGGTCAGGTTGAAGAATGGTGTCGTCTGAAAGGATGACGTCTGCCGGTGATAGGATCGTCATGCCGCCGCCGCGAGCAGCAGCTTCCCGCAGGATCGCATACAACTCGCCGATTACGATTTGATGACTAGTCCGCGGCGCCGGCGACATCACCAGTTCTCCTCGAATCAGTTCGACGGGAGCGCCTTCTGGAAGCTTCCAGAAGTCCGCCGCGCGATATGGGCCAAGCGTGGAAACGGGCGAGAAGGCGTCAAATGTCACGAATTGGAAATCGACGGTGCTCATAAGGGAAGTCTAGCAGCATTCGAGCGTGGCGTCCAAATCTAACTGCCGCTATTAGAAAACCGGTCCTGCAGCGCCTGCACCTGCATCTCTTCCTGGCGTAGCGCTTCCATCGCGCGGACCGCGGCGGTCGCCGCTTCGATCGTCGTGAGGCACGGCACGCCCGCCTGCACGGCGGCGGCGCGGATCTTGCCTTCATCGGTGCGGGCGCCTTTGCCGCGGGGGGTGTTCATCACGAGGGCGACTTCGCCGTCGGTTAGGAAGTCGAGCAGGTTTGGGTGGCCTTCGCTGATCTTCTTCACCCGCCGCGTGGGGATCTCCGCCGCTTCGAGCACCTTGGCCGTGCCATCGGTCGCCAGTAGCGCGAAGCCCATCGCGTGCAGCCGGCGGGCGAGGTCGACGACGCTCGCCTTGCCGCGATTGGCGACGCTGATGAAGATGTTGCCGCGGCTCGGCAGCACGGTGCCGGCGGCAAGTTGGCTCTTGGCGAAGGCCATCGAAAATCGCTCGCTGATGCCCATCACTTCTCCGGTGGAGCGCATCTCGGGCCCCAGCACAATGTCGACGCCGGCGAACTTGATGAACGGAAAGACGCTCTCTTTGACGCACACGTCGCGCGGCACGGGGTCGGACGTGTAGCCTTGGTCCTTCAAGCTGACGCCTACCATCACCTTCGCGGCGATCTTCGCCACCGGCATGCCGGTCGCCTTCGCGACAAAAGGCGCCGTGCGGCTGGCGCGGGGGTTCACCTCGAGAACGTAGACGAGCGGAAAGAGGTCAGTGGTCAGAGGTCGGAGGTCAGAGCCGGAATTGCCTGGGGCCTTCTGATCCCTGACCTCTGACCTCTCGCCTCTCTCCTCCCACTTCACCGCAAACTGCACGTTCATCAACCCCACCACCTTGAGATCGCGGGCCAACGCCTCGGTCGCGTCGCGGATTTCCTTCACCACCGGCCCCGGCAGGCTGTACGGCGGAATCGCGCACGCCGAGTCGCCGGAGTGGACGCCGGCCTCCTCGATATGCTCCATGATGCCGGGGACGATTACGCGGGCGCCGTCGCCGATCGCGTCGACGTCGACTTCGGTGGCCCCTTCGAGGAAGCTGTCGATGAGCACCGGTTGCCCTTGGGCCGCGACGAACGCCGCGACGACGAACTTTTCAAGCTGCGATTGGTCGTAGCAAATCTCCATCGCCCGGCCGCCGAGCACGAAACTGGGCCGCACCAAGATCGGATAGCCGATCCGCTCGGCGATCGTGCGGGCCTCGTCCATGTTTCGGGCAATGCCATTGGCGGGCTGCCGCAGTCCCAGCCGCTCGATCATGGCGGCGAACTTTTCGCGGTCCTCGGCCGCCTCGATTGATGCGACGCTCGTGCCGATGATCGGCGCGCCTGCGTCCTCGAGCGCGCGGGCCAGGTTGAGCGGCGTCTGGCCTCCGAACTGCACGATGACACCGTGGAGGGAGCCGGATTTCGAATTTCGGACTTCGGATTTCGGATTGGGTTCAAACGGTTTGCCGTTGAGTTTCTCGCAGATGTTGAGCACATCCTCGAACGTCAACGGCTCGAAGAAGAGCAGGTCGCTGGTGTCGTAGTCGGTGCTTACCGTCTCGGGGTTCGAGTTGACCATCACCGACTCGAATACCTGTGGGCGAGTTTCTCCGAGACTCGCATTCGATTCTCGGAGAGAATTGTCTACGGATAACTCCCGCAGCGCAAAACTTGCGTGGCAACAACAATAATCGAACTCGATGCCCTGGCCAATGCGATTCGGCCCGCCGCCCAAAATCATGATTCGCTTGCCGCTTGTCGGCTTCGCGGGCACCTCATCCTCATCCTCATACGTCGAATAATAGTACGGCGTATACGCTTCAAATTCCGCGGCGCACGTATCGACGCTCTTGTAAACCGCGCGAATGCCCAGTTCCAGCCGCCGCCGCCGCACCTCCATCTCATCGACGTCGAAAATCGTCGCCAGTTGCCGATCGGAGAACCCGAACCGCTTGGCCGTCCGCAGCCGCTCGCGGCTTAGCGCCTCCCACCCGCCGCACCCGCGCAGCTCCTCCTCCGTCTCCACGATCTCCAGCAGGTTGTCGAGAAACCATGGGTCGATGCCGCTTAGCTCAAAGACTTGCTTGACGGTCATGCCGCTCTTGAAGGCGTAGCGGATGTACCACACCCGTTGCGGCCCGGGGCGCGCGAGCTTCGCCTTGATCTCCGCCTCGTCGGGTTGCTCCTCGGTGCCCCACAGGTCGCCGCGGTCGCAGCCGAAGCCCGCCGCTCCGACTTCCAGGCCGCGCAGCGCCTTTTGGAATGATTCCTTAAACGTGCTGCCGATCGCCATCGTCTCGCCGACGCTTTTCATCTGCGTGGTGAGCGTGTCGTCGGCCTCGGGGAATTTCTCGAACGCGAACCGCGGGGCCTTCGTCACCACGTAGTCGATCGACGGTTCGAAGCACGCCGTCGTCTCTCGCGTGATGTCGTTGGGCAGTTCGTGCAGCCGGTACCCCACGGCCAATTTCGCCGCAATCTTCGCGATCGGAAAGCCGGTCGCCTTCGACGCCAGCGCACTGGAGCGACT
>JBGSYU010000519.1:0-14526 GCA_041750715.1 Lacipirellula sp. | reverse complement strand
GCGGCGTCGCCGGCACGCAACACGACGACGGGCAGCGGCAGCCCGCCGCCGTCGCCACGGTAATAACCCCGATGATAGCAATTCGCGGCAAATGCATAAAAACCGTTCAATTGGGAGTAATCGCGCGTGCCCCCTAACTATCGAGTAGCGGATGTTCCCGCCGGAGCAGCTAGCGCCAATTTTCCGCATGCACCGCGTGGGGGGACATTGCGGGTTATGCTTATTGCGACGATCGCGAACGCAGAACGCGAAAACAACCACGACGACGCTACGAATACGACGAGTGCGCCGCAAATCAACGATCCTCTCGATAGCCAACGGGGTTCATCCTGAGGATGAATCTCGCCATAACATGGTGTTCGTCGTGTTCGTCGTGTTCGTCGTGGTTTAAGATTTTCATGATTCACCCAGCAAGTTTGCCAGTTGAGCGACTTCTTGCCGATTGCTCGGTGGAGCGGACGCGGCGATCTGGCCCAGGGGGCCAGCATCGAAATAAGGTGGAAACGGCGGTCGTGATTACGCATCGGCCGACGGGGATTCGCGCGGAGGCGTCGGAGCGGCGAAGCCAGGCGCAGAATTTGGCGAAAGCGATATTTCGTCTCCGGGTAGAGTTGGCTCTGCGGACGCGGACGGCGTATGAGACGTCGCCCTCCGCATTGTGGACTGGGCGAGTGGGCGGTCGACGGATCTTGGTCAATCCTGAGCACGAGGACTTTCCGGCGCTGTTGGCGGAGGCGCTCGACGTTCTCGCCGATCAAGCATGGGCGCCGGCCGACGCGGGAAAATTCTTGGGGGTCTCCGGGTCGCAGATCGTCAAGTTGCTCAAGCTGGAACACAAGGCGCTGCTGGTGCTAAACGCTGAGCGGTTGGCGCTTGGAATGTCGCCGTGCAAATAGTCTGGCCGACGCGTCAGGAGAACTGCAAAGTCCGGAAGTCGTCACCTCGCCGTAGCGAGTCGCCGCGGCGACCTGAGGTACTCCGAAGGGTCCGGACTGTGTACCGCGCGCCAGATTCTTCGGAGCACCTCAGAATGACCGTGCACGGGACTTTGCAGTTCTCCTGCCCCCGCCGCGATCAGGGTCTACAGGAGGTTGGCGATCGCTGTACAATGAAAGCCCCGCTTACCATATCCCGCCAACCTCCCTCCACTTCCCAGGGTCCGTGCCGTGTATGCCGTCTTGTTCGATATTGATGGAACGCTCATCCAGACGGGCGGCGCCGGCCAGTTGGCGTTCGCCGAAACATTTGCCGAAGAGTTCGGCGTGCGGGAATTATCGGGAGCGGTGGCATTCGCGGGTCGCAGCGATCGGGCGATCGCAATGGAGTTGATGCAAATTCACGGCGTTTCGCCGACGGATGAAACATGGCGGCAGTTTCGCAGTGCGTACTTGGCGCGGCTGCCAGTCGCCTTGAAGCGTCGTTCAGGTCGCGTGTTGCCCGGAGTCGTTGAGCTCCTCGATGAACTCGAGCGACACGAGCATTCGCTGACCGGCCTGCTGACCGGCAATCTCCAGGACGGCGCGGTGCATAAGCTCACGCACTACGGCTTAGTCGATCGATTCGGCTTCGGCGGATACGGCGACGTGTCCGATGATCGCTGCGATATCGCCGCTGCGGCGCTGGCGGAAGCCGAGCGGGCCGCGGCGAGTCGCAACGGGCACGCAAACGGCAAGCGGTTGTCGGGCGTCATGGTGATTGGCGATACGGTGCATGACATTCGCTGCGCGCGGTCGATTGACGCCTTTGCCGTGGCAGTGCCGACCGGAAATACGCCGCGGGAAGAGCTCGCCGTAGCGGGTCCTGATTTGTTGCTTGACGATTTATCCGACGCCGGTTCGCTGCTCGACGTGGTGCTAAGCGACGTCGCTCGACAATCCATCCCCTAACCCCTCACCCGCCACGGCCCCTCGACGACCTTCGAGGGAGGGGGATAATTGCGATGCCGACGCTGCGGCGGATTACTGTCTACCCCATTAAGTCGCTCGATGGGTGCGACGTCGAGCACGCGAGAGTGCTGCCTAGCGGAGCGTTGGAGCACGATCGCCGCTGGGCGATTCTCGACGCGCAGGGACGCTATGTAAACGGCAAGCGGACAGCGGCCATCCAAACGCTACGAGCGACGTTCGACGCGACGCTCACTGTGGTGACGCTCAGAGCGGCGGGGCTGCCGAGGACGTTTCAACTCCCTGACGATGCGGCGGCCACCGCCGAATGGATTGGAAACGCCTTGGGGCTGAAGTGCCGGTTGGTCGAGAATGCCGACGGCGGATTTCCGGACGACGGCGATGCCCCAGGGCCAACGTTAATCAGCACGGCATCGCTGACCGCCGCGGCGAGTTGGTTTGACGGAGTCGATGAGGACGAGATGCGACGGCGAATTCGAGCGAACCTTGAGATCGACGCCGCAGAGCCGTTTTGGGAGGATCGGCTTGCCGACAAAGGCGTGGAACCGTCGCGATTCTCGATCGGCGGGGTCGCGTACAGCGGGCGTACGATTTGCGAACGATGCGTAGTGCCGACGCGAGATTCACAGACCGGCGCGGCGATTGCGGGGTTCGCCAAATCGTTTGCCGAGCGCCGAGCGCAGGTTTTGCCCGGGTGGTCGCCGCCGGAGCAGTTCAATCACTTTTACCGCTTGGCAATTAACACGGCGCCGCACTGGATTGATGATGGCGCGATGCTGCGCGTCGGCGATGAGCTGGCGATCACGTCGTAAGGTACACATGCAACGAGCGGGCTCCGTGGGCGCCGATGACCAGCGCTTGCTCGATATCGGCGGTCTTCGACGGCCCCGACATGAATGTTCCCCAACGAGGCGACGCGAAGGGGCCGCCCGCCCCGGCCTCGCGGTGAAGCCAGTCGTAGGCTTCGTGCATGTTATTGACGATTCGGTCCGCCGGAACGATCAGCACGACGTGCTGGGAAAGGAAGTAGGCGACGCGCTGCGGAACGTGGGCGCCGGTGACCCAGACTGCGGCATTTTCGGCCACGGCCAGCTCGCCGGGAAGAATAGCAAGGTCGACGGCCGCGAGGTCATGCGGATCGTCGATGGCGGCCATGTCGACGTTGCCTGGGATCACTTCCGGCAAAACCGAGCAGATTTGACGTGCCTCCAATTGGTCGACGAGGCAATAGATCTCTTCGCGAAGCGGAAGGTGGCCAGCGACGACTTTGCCGACGCCGCCCACGCTGCTGAGAACGTTTAAGAACTGCTGCGTGGGATCTTCGTAGCGCGTCCACTTGCCGGCATGCGACGGCAATGCGGCGTCGACCGGCAGATGTTGACGGATGTCACGGAGGATTCGTTCGCGGGAGGAGGGCATGGGAGATCGCGCGCGCCGGGGCCGTGACGGCCCGGCTCGCTGAGGGCCTTACTCGTTTCTGGTTTCGTTGCGGCTATACCAGTCTCGGAAGCTTTGCTTGGGCGGGGTTGGTAGTTCGCGCTGTCGGCCCCAGGGGTTGAATCGGTTGTAAACTAGCCAGCGCGGGGCAATGCGCAACGCCGTGCGGGCCACGCGCCCGGCGGCCGCGTACGCGCGTGGTCGCTTCAGGACGGCGCCGGCAAACCACATGAGCCGTCGCTTCGAGCTTTTCATCAGCTTGCGCGCGACAATGTGCTTGCGCCACGCGAGTAGCTGGCTATGCAGGTCGATCTTCACCGGGCAAACGTCGGTGCACGAGCCGCACAGGCTGCACGCGAAGGGCAGGCTATGATGCTTCTCGGCGTCGCGGGCCGGGTTGATGATCGAGCCGATCGGCCCCGCGATCGTTACGCCGTAGCTGTGCCCGCCGCTGCGTCGATACACGGGGCACGTATTGAGGCAGGCTCCGCAGCGTATGCAGCGGAGCGAATTGCGAAACTCCTCGCTGGCCAACAGGTTCGTACGGCCGTTGTCGACGAGCACAATGTGCAACTCGCAGCCCGGCCGCGGGCCGTGGTAGTGCGTGCTGTACGCGGTAATCGGTTGACCGGTGGCGCTTCGCGCCAACAGTCTCAGGAATACTCCGAGATCGGAAAGCCGTGGCACCAGTTTCTCAATGCCCATCGAGGCGATGTGGATTTTGGGAAGCGACGTGCCGAGATCGGAGTTGCCTTCGTTGGTGCAGACGACGAAGCCGCCAGTTTCGGCGACAGCGAAGTTTACGCCCGTTATTCCCGCCTCCGCGGCGAGAAATTTTTCGCGGAGTCGTTGGCGGGCAGCTTCCGTAAGGTAGGTTGGGTCCGTGGCGCCCTTGTCGGTGCCCAGCTCGCGGTGGAAGAGCTCGCCGACTTCTTCCTTCTTGATGTGGATCGCCGGCAGCACGATGTGGCTGGGATGCTCGTGGCGGAGCTGCACGATCCACTCGCCCAGATCAGTGTCGACGACTTCCACGCCGTGGCTTTCCAGGTAGGGATTCAGGCCGCATTCCTCGGTGAGCATCGACTTGCTCTTCACGATGCGGCGAACGCCACGTTCCCGAAGCAAACCGTGGACTATCGCGTTATGCTCGGCGGCGTCGCGGGCCCAATGAACCACCGCGCCCAGCCGGGTGGCGTTGCGTTCAAACTGCTCCAGGTAATCGGCTAGGTGCGAAATCGTGTGCTGCTTGATCGCGGCCGCCCGGTCGCGGAGCTCTTCCCACTCGGGCAGGCCATGGACGCATTTGTCGCGCTTGGCGCGAATGAACCACAAGGCCTGGTCATGCCAGTGGGCATGAGCGTCGTCGGCGACGAAATCGGCGGCGGCGATTGCGTGGTCCATTGTGAATTGCGACTCTGCGATTTGGCCCCCGGTCACTGACCGGGGGCTAATTGCGAGGCACCCCCATCGCTTCGGCGAGCAACTCCGCCACATGCATCACTCGCATCGGCTTCTGCTGCCGGCGAATCAACCCGTCCATATGCATCAAGCACGACATATCGGCGGCGGTTAGGACTTCGGTTCCGGCGCGCTGGTGGTCGGCCACGCGGTCTAGTCCCATCATACACGACACGGCCTCTTCGTAGACGGCGAACGAACCGCCGAAGCCGCAGCATTCGTCCGGTCGCTCCAGTTCGGCAAACTCGATGCCTTCAAGATTCTCTAGAAGCGCGCGGACTTTGCTGAATCGCGGTACGGCGCGTTCGCTGCTGCTGGCCAGTTCTAGCTCGCGCAGGCCGTGGCAACTCTGGTGCAGGCCCACACGATGCGGGAAGCGCCCGGCGGGCGGAGCGACCTTTAATACGTCGACGAGAAATTCGCAAAGCTCAAAGGTCTTGCCCTCGATGTCGTGGAGGGCCTGTTCGTCGGCAATCAGCCCGTGGTAATGCTTGCGGACCATCGCGACGCAGCTTGCGGACGGGCCGACGACGTAGTCGTAGTCTCGAAATGCGGCGACGAAGCGCTCGGCGACTGGCTGGGCGTCATCGTCGCAGCCCGCGTTGGCCATTGGCTGGCCGCAGCAGGTTTGCTCGGTCGGAAATCCAATTTCGCCCGCCTGGAAGTGCTCGAGCAGCCGCAACGTCGCAATGCCGATCTGCGGATAGAACTGATCGATGTAGCAGGGAATAAACAGGCTGATGCGCATTTGACTTGCTGTCAGCGGTCAGCCATCAGCTTTCAGCCAGAAAGGGAAACCCTCTGGGCTAGTTCGATTTCGAGGGATGCCGAAGCCCGGGCCGCCATCAAGAGTGCAGCCAAGTAGACCGTCTGTCATCCCGCGCGGTCAACCACCACTTCTGGCTGAAAGCTGATGGCAGACCGCTGACGGCTTCTTCACTTTTTCTTGTCGTTTTTCACCGGCTTGCACAGCTTGCTCTTCCGGTTCGACGTCGCCCGGCACTTCTTGCAGGCGTGCTTGCCGGGAACGTCCCATTCTTTTGGTTTATCTTCCAGGCAACCCAAACTTCGCTCCTCGAACTAGGCCAGCGGACCGACTAGTCGGCGAGTATAGAGCGTTCCGCGTCGCCATTACTAGGCGCCGCCAACGACGGGGGCGGGCTTGGGAGTTCTTCCGCGTTGGCAGGCCGCGCCTCAACGCGCGGCGGGTTCCGCTCGGCGTCTAGCACCTCAGGCCTTTGCGCAGTTGCGTTGCGATTTCGCGTTTCGATGCTACGAGGCTCCGAGTCTTCAAGCAGCGCAGAGGATGGCGGCGTTGGAATCGCCGGCGGGATGCGGAGATTGGCGACACGATCGGGAGCCGAAGATTCGGTCGCCTGCCGCGCGAACCGGCGCACAACCTCCGCGAGCGCTGCGTGCGATGCGGTAAAGCTCGGTAGGCCTGAAATCTGCGTAAACTCTGGATTCGCAACGGTTCGGTCGAAGCGCTTTAGCGTTTCGATGAGCAAGTTGACTCCCAGTCCGACACGGCCGTCGTCGCCCGGAGGCGGCAACGAATTCTCGGGTAGCAATAAATATCGCTGCCATGTGTCGCCAGTATCGAAGCGGTTCAGATCGGCGTCGAACTGGGCGAATAGCGCCAACACGGCGTTGAGTAACGCATTGTCGCTCATGGTTCGCAGTTCGCCACCGGAGGGGTACGCCATCGACGCGCTACCGCGAGCCGATGCCGATGGCGGCAGCGCCCGCGGTGCGAATCCCGCGGTTCGCCCGCTCGCCGCCGGATAGCTCGGATTTGCGTAACCCGGACCGTACGACGGCCCCACCGGGGCGACGTACGCGCGGCGCGACAGCCCGTAGGTCCGCGCGTAAATCCCGGGGGCTCCGAGCCGGATCCCGCCGACGCCCGGGAGGTTCACAGCAATGCCGGGGCCGCGTCGCAAGATGACTTGCGCTTCAGCCGTCGACGCCGTCGCGGCGGCGAACGATGCCATCGTAAGAAACAAGCGATTCCGCACGGTACTATTAAACCACATGAAGGGCTCCTCTCCAATCAGCTCGCGGGCGACGACGGCAACGCGCATTATAGCTCTACCCTTGAGTTGCGGGCAAACGGCGCGCCTGGCGGTAGTGATCCGTCGGCCCCGTCGCCCTGAGGTTCTCCGCAGGGTCTGGCCAGATTCTTCGGAGTACCTCAGAATGACACGAACCGTTGCCAGGCAAATGGTATCACTACCTGCCTGAGCGATTTTGTGGAGTGGATTCCTCGATTTCCCCTCAAAAAGGGGGGTTGGCGCCTTGCCCAACCGAAAACGGCGAGTTCTCTTGAGCCAATTGGGCCTCGACCTGCAGGAGCTTGGCATCAGTCATTGGCGGTGGCGGAACCGTAACGCCCGGCGTTGCAGTTGGCCGGCTCCACCTTTTTCAGAATCGGAGCGATCCCCTGGACCAACCTCGCCGCCAACTCGAGCTTGGCGGGCTATCGCAGTTCTAAGTTACCGACGTTCGCGGAAATTCTGGCGGAGCTCGCGGCTTAAAGCAGAGCCGTAACTAGTCGCTGCGAGGCGCCATGACGTCCCCTTGGATGAAGAAGCACTGGGCCGCAATCGCCGTGACGGCCATCGTCGCAGTAACGACGCTGGTGGTGCGCCTGGAAGGACAGTTGTGGTTCTGCAAGTGCGGCGAGCTGCTGTTCGTCGTCGCCAATGCGTGGAGTCCCCACACGTCGCAGCATCTGTTCGACCCGTATAGCCTGACGCATTTGCAACATGGGATCGTGTTTTACTGGGCGCTCGGGTGGCTGCTGCCGCGTGCGTCGTGGCCATCCCGGTTAGTAGCCGCGATGGCGATCGAGGCGGGGTGGGAAATGATCGAAAACTCCCAGTTCGTCATTCAGCGCTACCGGGACGCAACCGCCGCGCTGGGGTACGAAGGCGACACGGTCGTCAACGTGTTGGGCGATCTACTGTCGTGCATGCTGGGATTCGCGCTTGCCGGAAGGCTGGGATGGCGCAAGTCGCTGGCCGTGTTCGTCGTCATTGAGGTCGGGCTGCTCGCGCTCATCCGCGATAGCCTGACGTTGAACGTCCTGATGCTGTTCTATCCGGTGGAGTGGCTGAAGACTTGGCAGATGGCGCGCTGAAAGGACTCTAGGCTGGCGGCTAGCCGCTGGCGGCCAGCGGCCAGACGTAAGCGTTCCCCCGTTTGGCCGCCAGCCGCCAGCCCCTCCTCACCCTTCCTTCAGCTTCGCCAATTCTTGCTGCAACTTGTCGATTTCCGCCTGGATGCGGGCCGGCTCCTGCGGGTCGTCGGGCTGCCGCTTGGCCCCGGCGAGTTGGTGCTGAAGCGTCGCAAGCTTCTGGTGGATGACGTCGATGCGCTTCTTGGCTTTCTTATCCATGGGCCGCCTCGACTTCCCCATTGGCGGGCGCGGCCGGCTCGGCGGTTGGCGCTCGGCGAACGTGGTGGGCTCGCAACAAGGCGCCGATCACCACGATCGCCATGACCGAGGTCCACGCAATGTTGAGCCACCGTCGCATGCGAAGGCGAAAACGGTCGGCCGTCGCGGTCTTCCCCGCGAGAATCGCCGCGATGAACATCACCAAGAGGCTGAGCAGCACCTTGATTCCAAACAGCGCATGGTACGTTGGCGGCAGCTTCTCGCCAGCGGCTCGGTACTCGCTCCAGATCACCATGAAGTTATACAGCCCGCTCGCGATCAGCAGAAAACTGGCGATCGCGACCCACCGCGCCCATACGCTGCGGCGGTCGGCGAAGCACGCGTCGACGCCCCCTGGCGCGAGGATCGACCGCAGGTAAAATACGCCGCCTCCCACGATGATTGCACACAGGATGTGGATGATTCGGCTGAGGACGCGAGCGACGAATGCCGCGTCGACTTGCGGCTCAGCCGCCGCCCGAGCCATCGTGACGATGCCTTCGAGGGCGGACAGTTCAGGAAGCATCGTTGACTCCGGCGGTGGACGCGCGAATTCTGACGTGGCGGCGACGGCACTGAGGTCCGATAGTAAACGGCAAGCCGCTGGCCGTCTAGCAGGTAGAAGCTGTAGACGGGGTCTGTGACCCCGGCGGCACTCGGCGAGGGCCGGCCTCACAGAGGCCAGCTACAGCTTTTCGGCGCCCAAGCCGGCGGTTTCCATCCACCGCCGGCCCTCGGCCAGCGCCTCGTCAGGCGTGCGAATTCGGCCTTCCAACTGTTCGTCGCGGAGATGCTCCAGGAGCGCGGCGAAGTGCCGCCCCGCCTTGAAGCCGTGCTTCATGAGGTAGTCGCCGGCAACCAGCGGCGGGGGGTTCCACTGTTCATCGTGTCGGGCCAATTGTTCGCGACAACGGACGAGCGCCGGGTCGCGTTCGGGCAGCACGCCCTCGGCCAGCGCCATCAATTCCGCGGCCGCCTCGTGGGCCAGCAGTCGTTGCAGTCTCGGCCACGGCAGCGAAGCCGCTTTGAGGATCGCTGGAAGCTGTTCTAACAACCAGACGGTGCGGTCGAGTTCCTTGTTCGAAAGCCGCAATCGCCGCCCGAGGGCGCGAGCTTGCGGCACGTCGACCATGCCGAACAGCAGCGCCGCGAAAGCGAGCGGCACGGTGGCTTCCTTCAGCGACGCTAAACGATGAACGGCTGCTTGCCACGGATCATCATTGGCCGCGGCGTGCGGCGCGAGTTCCGGCAAGACTGGCGGTAGCAGATCGGCCTCTGCCAGCAAAGCGACGCCGCGCGCGCGATTCTCGTCGGTCAGAATGCGTCTTAGCTCGGCGCCGATTCGCTCGCCGCTGACTTGGGTCACGTCGTCGGACATCCTGCGAATCGCTTGCCGCGTGGCGTCGTCGAGGGCGAACTCGTACGTTGCCGCGAACCGCACCGCCCGCAGCATGCGTAGCTTGTCTTCCGTGAAACGAAGGTGCGGATCGCCGATCGCTCGTACGATTTTCGCTTCGAGGTCGGCAAGACCGCCGACGTAATCGACGACCTTTCCCTCGATGGGGTCGAAGAACAATCCGTTGATCGTGAAGTCGCGGCGCTGGGCGTCGTGCTCGGCGGTGGTGTAGGCCACCGACTCCGGCCGGCGGCCGTCGCGATACGCGCCATCGGTGCGAAACGTGGCGACTTCGATCGGCGTAAGCTGACCGCCGCGAACCGTGATGACGCCAAACGCCGCGCCGATGGCCAGCGTGCGGCGCCGCCCGAACAGGTCGCGAACCTGCTCCGGCAGTGCGCTGGTGGCCACGTCGTAGTCCTTCGGCGGCCGCCCGAGAAGCTGGTCCCGCACGCAGCCGCCGGCCCACAAGGCTTCGTGGCCCGCAGCGCGAAGCCGCCTCACCACGTCCAGCGCGAATTCACGTTGCGGATTATGAAGTTTCTGCACGTCACTGTCACCGGGGCGCATCCTCGCCGCCCATAAGCGATTCCATGGCCGCGGCGATCCGATCCATTCCGCTGCGGCGCTCCGCGGCATCCCATTGGAACGGGTATTCCACTCCGGCGTCGAGTAGCTGCAACGTACACTCGGCTAGCGGCTGGTCCAGCGCCCGCTCGCAGGCCAGCGTGTACACGAGCATTTGCAGCTCATACCTGCTGGCTATCTCACGGACATTGTCGGCGGTCGCCCGGTTCGTCTTGTAGTCTAGCAGCCGCCAGCGGCCTTGCGGATCCTGGTAAAGGCAGTCGATGTAGCCGTGCAGGTAGCGGCCGTCGTAACGGGCGCCTGCTGGAGCCCAGGGCAGTAGGAACTCGACCTCGCGCCGAACGACATTCGAAGCGGTTAGCTCGGTCGCTCGGGGGGAACGCAGGAATCGTTCGATCATCGCCGTGGCCTGGGCCGCAAGCGCGATCGGCGCCAGATCCGAAAATTGCGGCGCCAGGAAATCGCAGAGCTCGCGAACGTCATCGTGACGACTCACATTCAGTCGCTCCAAAACGGCGTGGACTAGGGCGCCAAGCTCGCGGCCCTCCGCTCGACCGGTTCCTTCGAGCGATTCACGGGCGTCCAGCGGCGCGGAAGTCTCGCTTTCCTCAGTCGCGGCGTCCTGTTCAAGCGATAGCCGACCAGTAAGTTGCGAGAACGAGAATCGCCGCCGGGCGCGCCCATCGACTGCGATCGCTTCGCATTCTCGCGGCAAGTCGCCGGGCGACTTGGCGACAAGCCCGCGCGTTTTCAAGATCAGGCGATTCAAATCCGCCCCGCGCGGGACGGGCGCCACTTCACCCTCGATGCGCGGCTCATCCATAATCACGCGAACCTGCGGAGCCGCATATCCCGGCGGCAACGGGATGCACGGGGCGCCGGTGAGCAGGGTAATGTGACGGTCAATGAGTTGCAACCAATCTTGCTTGGGCTTCGTCGGGTCGGCCATGCCGCTAGACAGAACGAGATAATCGGCCGCGCGGGTGCAGGCGACGTACAGCAGGCGTTTACGCTCCTCGAGGTCTTCGAGATTCTCCATGCGTCGATAGAGGTCGAGGCCGATGCAGCCTTGCTTGTCCTCGCCCTCCAGCGGCAACAGCGGCCCCAACTGCAGGTCGAGCACCGGCTGCCAGGAGCCCTGGTTGCGCTGGCGGTCGAGATCGGGCAGCACCACCAAGGGAAACTCGAGGCCTTTGGCGTGGTGAATCGTCATGATGCGGATGACGTTCCCCTCGGTTTGCGTAGCGGCAAGGGCTTCCTTGGGCGCACGAACCACGAACTCGGACAGTTGCGTGATGAACCCCTGCAAGTCGCCCGGCGACGAACGATCGAGCATGCGGGCCTGCTCCAGCAGCTTGTCGACGTTCGCGGCCTTCCGCGGGCCGAGGAACTCTGTTAGTAGAATCGCGTCGTAACCGGTGAGTTCCAACGCCAGTGCGAAGAGATCGGCGACCAGCAGGCGGTCCTTCTCCTCGCGCAGTCGCGATAGGGTGGTCGACGCCCGGCGGACCTTCGCGGCATCCTCGGGCGTTAGCGTCTCGGGGACGCGCGCCGCGGCGAGGCCGGCGTTGAGCGTGCCGTGCGCCTGGACCAGCCAGAACAGCGTTTCATCGGTCAGCGAGAACAGCGGACTCCGCAGGGCGCCGGCCAGCGCGATCTCATCGACGGTGCTCGCGACGGCGCGCAGCAGATTGAGCACGTCGTAAATCTCTTGCTGCGAATAGAACGCGTGTCCGCCGGCTAGGTAGTAATCGAGGCCGTGGTCGCGAAACGCTTCCTCGTAAACCTGGGCGTCGCTGAGCGTGCGGAGCAACACCGCCACGTCTCCAAGTTGCAGCGGCCGCGGTTGTCCTTCTTTGCCGACGACTAAATGCTCCTGCGACTCGATTAACTCGACGAGGCGACGGGCGATCCACTGGGCCTCGGTCACGCGCGCATCGTGCGCAGCGCCCGCCCGGCGCCGCTTCTTGGGGGCGGGCTTCCCGTCGACGGGCTCATCGTCGGCGTCGTCTCCGTCGCCGTCGGGGGTCCATAGAAATTCAACGGCGGGAGTCGCCGTCGTTTGCGGGCGGGCCGGCGTCAGCGGTTCATACCCCTCGAACTCGTCGTGAAAGATCGCGTTGACGAAGTCCGTAATCGCCGGCTGGCTGCGGAAATTTTTCGTGAGCGACAGCCTACCGGAAGGTGTAAGTTCTTTGCGAAGATCGAGCGAGACCTGCGGTTCGGAGCCGTTGAACCGGTAGATCGACTGCTTAAAATCGCCGACGGCGAACAACCCCCGCTGGCGCCAATCGTCGCCGCAGAACGCCTGCACGATGCGCACCTGCAAGGGATTAGTGTCCTGAAACTCGTCGACCATCAGCAGCCGCGTCGTCTCGGCCGTCTGCGTGCGGATCGCGGCGTGGGCCGGGTCGGTCAGCAATTGGTGAGCGCGGGCCAGAAGGTCGTCGAACTCAAGTTGATTGCGGCGAGCCTTCGCAACTTTGAGCGATTCGCCCACATCGGCCACCAGCCGCAGCAGCGCCAGGCCCTGCGACGCGGCTTCATGGGCGGCCGAAAAGTCGGGCGGCTCGTTGAGGGCGCACTTCTTGAAGAGGCCCCGGACCCGTTCGCACGCTTGCTTGAGCGGCTCGTAATCCTCCGCGTTGTTCCAGTGCTTGGCCCCGCGGATATCGGCGACGCGGGCCTGCTTGACG
The DNA here is from genome assembly GCA_041750715.1 of Lacipirellula sp. Classification (GTDB taxonomy): domain Bacteria; phylum Planctomycetota; class Planctomycetia; order Pirellulales; family Lacipirellulaceae; genus Lacipirellula. Next base: position 1,608 of record JBGSYU010000519.1, on the reverse strand, counting down.
ATCTCGGCCAAGAGCTCGGCGCAACTCGACGCTTCCGCCGTCGCCAAACGGTCGATCGCACCCGCTAGGTCCGTGAGCCGCACCGCATGGTGGGCGCTTTTGGCCGCCGTCGGAGCGCACAGGCGCCGAAGCGAGGCGACGACCGGCGACTGCCGCAGTTCGTCCAGGGCCGCGGGGGCGACCTCGGTCTCATAGAACTGCTTCCACCGGGCGACGACTTCTTCGGGCGTCGCATCGAGCCAACGCTCGATCGCCTCGTCCGCGCGCGGCCCCGCGAGCGACGCAACATCGTCGCGCAGCCGATCGAGGCCGCGCTTGGAAGCCAGCTCGAGGACATCTTCCTGCCCGGCGATCGAGAGGGCCCGCAGGCGGTCGTCGACCGTTTCCAGCTTCAGCAGTTCCGCCGCGGCCGCGTCGAGCACCTCGAACTGGGGATCGAGCCCCGCCTCAACGGCGTGCGTGCGTAAAAACTGCGTGCAAAACGAGTGAATCGTGCTGATCCGCGCGGCGTCCATCGACCGAATCAACCGCTGCCAGACGGCAGCTTCCTTGGGGCTTACGGCCGTCTGCAATCGCTCGAAGCACCGGCCGCGAATGCGACTGCGCATCTCGCGGGCCGCGGCGTCGGTAAACGTAATCGCGACCAACTCATCGAGGCCGCCCGGTTCGATCTGGGCGGGGTCGACGTGGGCGAGGAATCGCTCGGTTAGGACGAACGTCTTGCCGCACCCGGCGCCGGCGGACAGCGAAACGCTGACGTCGCGAGCCTCCAGCGCGGCACGCTGTTGATCGGTGAGCGGTCGTTCGGCGATGGCGTTGAGTGACATTGCGAAGGATTGATCAACTGGAAGAAAGTTTGCCATCCACCTGCGGCCAAGTTTTCTCAAGGCTGCGAACATGCGCAATCCGGCAACCCGTGCTTAGCGGACAATACTGCCCGCACGTCTTATCCTCGTTGAACACCGGAAACTGCCCGCCACGAATGCCGCCGACAATCTCGCCGATGCGGGCCAGCAGCGTGTCGCGGAGTTGCGACCAGCCGGCGGCGATCTCCACCTTACCATCGCGAATCTCGCCGATGGCCAACGGGCCGCCAGACCGTGCGCCCATGCCAAAACCCTTGCCGCGGATGCTCCAATATCCGGCCACGAGCGCCGCCGCCTGCCGGTCGGCCAGCAGCAGCTCCGCCGCCGCCATGGCGTAGAGCGGCAATTGCAGTTGCGTGCCAGCCTCGATGCGTTGCAAGTTCACCTTAGCCCCGGCGCCCGTTTTATAGTCGATCACGTTGAACACCACCCGATCGCCCACGCAGCCGACGTCGATGCGATCGATCTGCCCCGTAAAGCGAATCGGCTCATCGCCAATGGCGACTTCAAACGGCTGGTCCGTCGATAGCGGCGAGTCGTCGTATGACTCGCTACGGCGATGCTTCGGGCCGAACCGGGCTTCAAAATAGGCGGGCGTAAGCGGCGCGTCGAGGCGCCGCCAGGCGTCGCTATATTCCTGATGTTGCTGGGCGAATTGCTGGGCCCACGAAGCAATCTGTCGCCGCTCGATTTCTCGCAACACGCCGTCGAAACCGCGCCGCGGCCGGCCGCCGACGATCGC
>JBGSYU010000518.1:0-3666 GCA_041750715.1 Lacipirellula sp. | reverse complement strand
TGGCCTGCTCACGCACCGAACACAGCCGCCGCCGCGTTCCCGCCGGATCGGCATCGAGGTCGGCCTTCGACGCCTCCGGCCGCGCTGCGGCCTCGGCGGCGATGAAGGCTCGCCCGTCCACGAAAGGATGCCGCATGCGCCGTCGCCCGCAACCCGTTCTGCGCCACACGTCCCAAGACCGCCCATCCCTGGTGTAGGAGGGTCGGCGGGCTCGCCATCAGCGGCATCTCCGAGCACGCAACCTTCGCCACCCGGAAATCCAATAGCGTGTGGTGATCGACCGACGCGCGGCGGCGACGCCTGTCACGGGCGCACCGATCCGGCGCTGCTCCAAACAACGAGCCAATGCACGCATCTGCCAAATCAGCCGCCAACGACACTATATGGAACTCCAAGTTCATCACGACCTCTCAGAGGAATCGTTCGGCCATGGGGGCGAGCAAGTAGCTCGCCGCAAAGGCCGCCGCCGCCAGTACGGTGACCAGCAAGAGACAGCCGAGCCGGCTTGACCACGCCTTCGCCTTGTCCAGCCGAGTCTCGACGCACGGCACCGGCATCAGCACCGGTATTTGAGATAGGCGAGCGAGATCTAGCGGGCTCTTGATCGCTGGATCGAGGAGATCACGCAGCCAAGCCAGGCCCAAGCCGCCGCCCAGTGCCGCGCCGAGCCCTAGCACGGCGAGGAATTTTCTGCGCGGCGCAGCCGGTTCGTTCGGGAAACTTGGGGGCTCGATCACGGCGAAACGCTCGCCCTTCTGATCGGCTTCCAATTGCTCCGCTATCTCCGCCTGCATCTCTTTCGCGCGGATTTCCCGATAGCGCGTCTGCGAGTTCTCGTAGTCGCGGGTGAGGTCGCGGTACTCGCGCTCGATCTCGGGCGCTTGGAGCAGCCGTTCGTCATAGGCGCGCTGCTTCTCCACGAATTCCTCCCGCAACACCTGCAACTCGGCGAGTTCGGCGCGGGCGGCTCCGAGCTGTTCGACCAGAGTTAGGTAGGCCGGATTGCTCGCCGGCGCGGCCTCCCGGCTGCGGCGCTCCTGATCGACCAGGCTCTGTAGGCTGGACACGGTTCGCTGCAAGCGCCGCACGTCCGGATGCGTATCACTGTAGCGCTCGCGGGTTTCCGCGAGCTCCAGCCGCAGCCGGGAGAGGCCCGCACCGGCTGAATCGCCCCCTTCGGCAACGTCACGCGGTGCCATCGCCAGCTGCGCCGCGAGTGATTCGACGCGCTGCTTTACGACATTGATCCGGTTCTGCGTGGTCAGTACCTCGAGCTCGGTGCGCCCAGCGAGCTGGAGGTTGACTTCGACGGCTTCCGGCATGCTTTGCTGATGGAGACGCTTGAAATCCGCGAGCCGCCCTTCGATGCCCTTGATTTCCGTGCCGATGCGGTTCGCTTCCTCCCGGAGGAAGACGGTAGTGGCAGCGACGCTGCGCTGACGCGCCCGCTCGTTTTCTTCCAAAAAGATCGCGACCAGCTCCTCTACGACCGCACGCGCTTGGTACGGCTCGGATGCCTCGTAGTGGATCGTGAACGCGACCGTCGTGCTCACACGCTGGCCGCTGGCGCGGTCCGACACCTTCGCGTCTATCGTCGCGACCTCGATGTCCTCCCGCATCCGGTCCACCAACTCGCCAACGTCCTGGCGCTCCCGCTGGTCGCCATACAGGTCGTGGCGATCGATCATCGGCGCCAACACCGCAGCCGTCATCACCCGTTGTGTGATCGACGAAATGCGTTCGTCGGCGAAGCTCGTGACCGTCGGTCTAACGAACTCGATCGGAACCTGCTGCTGCTGCACGAGTATGGTGGCCGACGAACGGTATTTCGGCGGCAAGCCTACCGCCATGCCCCCCGCCATGGCGGTGCCAAGGATCGTGAGACAAGCGACGTGCAGCCAGTATCGGCGCAGGATCCGGGCATATTCGAACTGAGCAACGTCGCCTCGCCGATACTCGAGCACGACGTCGTCGGCGAGAGCACGTTTCATGATGAGCGACCGTCCAAATAAAACACTTTGACGTCGCCAGTCGCGCGTCGTGCGTATCGACAACGCCAAGGCGCTGGTCGCTCCAGCGACGTCTGCGCACGCTGGCGCGGCGAAGGCGATACAACCAAAAAGGCGAGCGAGCGAACTCTATTTAGTATTTGCGGTTAACCCTCAAGAACAGAGCCATCAACGTCACCCACATATGTTAGCGCAAGCCGCAAGCTTTGGGAACCGGCATCGCGTGGAATGGCGGACCGGATGGCGGAGCGGAACGTGCCGCGTCGATCGGGATTAAAATGGCGCGGTCGTCGTCAATGACGGTGAACGTGCGGATCGACAAAGCCGCCGTGGTGGAAGAGTGGTCCAACCAAGGCACAGGTTGGGCCCGTATCAAGTGAGATCCTTCGTGATGAATCGGCCAGAGTGTCGAAAATCATCGTTACGACCGCCCTCGTCTCACCTTGACGTCAGACCGTTCGGGCTGAGACAACGACGAGAAATGCCGCCGCCAGTTCCCCGGCAACTACGCACCTCGAGCCGACGACCGGGCGGTATTGCAAGGGCGGTAAAAACCTTAGGGTGATGCGAAAGAACGACTCTTCAACTGAAAGACGCCAGTCTAAACGCTTCACAGCCTAGGGTTGTTTTTGGTCTCATCCCTTCAACGCACGCGGCCATCATCGGTCGGCGGGGCCGTCGGTCGAACTGACGCCGTGCTGCCCAGCCCTCGAGGCCGCCCAGCATTCGGTGATCGCCATGGCGCCTACCCCTGCTTCCGTTCCCCTTCCCACCGTTGGCATCGCCCAGCGTCATCCAGGCGACGTCGGCATTGCCGCCGATCCGAACGTCCTGTTTTTCGACGACTTCGAAGGCTACGGCGGAATTTCGGAACTCTGGGACGATTACGAGAACTTCTACCAGCAGAGCAATTTCCGCTTCGCCACCGAGGCTGCCAACGTTTTCAGTGGTCGACAGTCACTGCAGGTCACGCAGCCGAATATCAATTCTAACCAATACAACGCATTGACGAAGGAGATCGCCCCACAGGACGCGATTTTCGTTCGCTTCTACACCAAGCTGGAGGATGGTTTCAGCTTCACGACGGGCAACGCCGTGCACAACGGGGTGAACGTCAGTGGTGGCTACAGTGGGCCGGGTGGTGTGCCGAATGGCAGCAACTTCTTCTACGTGGGTCTGGAGAACACCGAGTATCGGGGCGAGCCGCAGCCGGGGTACACGCACGCCTACATCTATCACATGGACCAGCGTTCCGGCTGGGGCGACCACTGGTATCCGGACGGGTTGGTCATCCCGGGCGAGGTGAGCGGCACCTTCGGCTCCAACTTCGTGCCTCGCCCGCTACACACCGCTGAGGTCGGCGAGTGGTACAGCGTCGAGCTGATGGTCCAGGCAAACACGCCGGGCGTGCGGGATGGTCGGGTCGCGGCGTGGATCGACGGCGAGTTGGTCGCCGATTGGCACAACATCCGTTTTCGGAACACGAGTGCTCTCAAGGTCGACCAGGTCGAGCTGGTGCTCGGCGCCCCAAGCAACACCGATGGGGCCGACCGCGTGTGGTTCGACAACCTCGTCATCGCGACGTCCTATATCGGCCCGATCGCGGACGCTGGCGGACCTGCGACGCCGACCCTAGGCCTGAGCGTGACGCCCGGCG
>JBGSYU010000517.1:0-4886 GCA_041750715.1 Lacipirellula sp. | reverse complement strand
GAGGTGGCGATGTGGCTGATGGATCATCAGATGAACCAGCGGCTGGGCGAAGAATTTGGCAAGTATTTCGTGAGACTGCCGCTCACGAAAAGCCCGCACATCCATCACGGTAACGCCCTGCCTCTCGACTGGAACAATGTGCTGCCAGCGAGCGAGTGTACGCACGTTCTCGGCAATCCGCCGTTCGTCGGCTCGAAGTATCAAACGGCCGAACAGCGAGCCGATTTAGCGGCCGTCGCCAAGGGCATCGCGACCGCCGGCACTCTGGACTACGTCGCCGCGTGGTACCTCAAGGCGGCGGAATATATCCAGGGCACAGACGTAACGGTTGCCTTTGTCTCGACAAATTCCATCACGCAAGGCGAGCAGGTCGGCGTGCTGTGGCCCGAGTTGCTGGACAAGCGAAGCGTCGTTATCCGCTTCGCCCATCGCACGTTTTCTTGGGAAAGCGAGGCCCGCGGGAAGGCGCACGTCCATGTAGTGATCGTCGGCTTCGGCTTAGCCGTCCCTCGCACTCGGCTCTTATTCGACTACGAAACGCTCCGGGGCGAACCGACGGTCGAGACCGTTACCAGCATCAGCCCTTACTTGGTGCCAGGGCCGAACGTGGCGATCACCAATCGCTCTCGGCCCCTCTGCGGCGTCCCGGAAATCGGCATCGGTAATAAGCCCATCGACGACGGCAACTATCTGTTTGACGACGAGCAGAAGGCGGCGTTCATCAAGTCTGAGCCAGCAAGCAAGCCATTCTTTAAGAAGTGGTACGGTTCGTGGGAGTTCATCAATCGCCAACCTCGTTGGTGTTTGTGGATCGGAGATTGCTCGCCTAACGAGCTACGCGCCATGCCGAAGGTCATGGAGCGGGTTGAGGCGGTTCGCAAGTTTCGGCTCAAGAGCAAGAGTGCGCCGACGCGGAAGCTGGCCGAGCGGCCGACACGATTCCACGTCGAGAATATGCCCAAGCGCAGCTATTTGCTAATTCCCGAGGTGTCGTCGGAGCGCCGGCCATTCATTCCGATGGGGTTTATGAAACCAAGCGTATTGTGCAGCAATCTGGTCAAGCTGATGCCCGGCGCCACGCCTTACCACTTCGGCGTGCTTAGCTCCACGATGCACATGGCCTGGGTCCGGCACGTCGCGGGACGGCTGAAGTCCGACTTTCGTTACTCGGCGAAGCTGGTCTACAACAACTTCCCCTGGCCCCAAGACGTATCCGACGCCAAGCGAAAGACGGTTGAAGAAGCCGCCCAAGCGGTGCTCGACGCCCGCGAGGCGCACGCCGGCGCCACGCTGGCCGATCTCTACGACCCGCTGGCCATGCCCGCCAATCTCGCTAAGGCCCACGCCCGGCTCGACCGCGCCGTCGACCGCTGCTACCGCTCCCAGCCTTTCCCCAGCGAACGCAACCGCGTCGAGTTCCTCTTCAACCTCTACCAACAACTCACCGCCCCGCTGTTGGCCGGAAAGCCGAAACGCCAGCGGCCTAACGCTCAAGATTTCTAGGGTGGGTGTGCGAATGACGAGGGTACTGATGCCGTTTGCCCGGACACGGTGCGTGTCATTCTGAGGTACTCCGAAGTATCTGGCCGGACCCTTCGGAGTATCTCAGGTCGCCACGGCGACTCGCTGCGGCGGGTGACGGGGCAATTGATATCACTACCAGCGCGAGAACTTAAAATGGCGTCGCCTTGGCAGATCGGTCGTTGCCGGCGACTCCCGCCGCGGACGCCGTGCCCGAACCCGCGTCGGCGGCGCTGACGATCGCCGCAACGGCTGGACTTCTCGCGTATCGCCGTCGCGCCTACATAGTATAATGGAGCGGGGGCGCATCGACGAGCTTAGAGGCCCGCGCCCCGCGCCGTCCGTGGAGTGGTACATGGCGGAAAACTTGGTTCATATCGGCGAAGTGATCGTCAACGGCGTGCTCTTCGACCCGAAAAATACGGAGGCGTGGAGCAGCTTGGACGTCGAAGGCCTGTACCGCGCGGCGCCGCGGCTGTTCGACTTGCTGGAGGAGCGCGGCGTCGAGTACGTGCTGGTGGGCGGCATTGCGATGCTGGCCTACGTCGAGGGCCGCAATACGCAGGACATCGACTTGATCGTCGCGGCCGCCGACCTCGCCAAACTGCCGGAAATACGCATCGAGGAGCAGAACATCGAGTTCGCCCGCGGATGGCTCGGCGAGCTGCGCGTCGATTTCTTGTTCACCAGAAGCACGCTGTTCAAGGCCGTCAAGAAGCATTTTGTAACCAAGAAGTCCTTCGTCGAGCGCGATATTCCATGCGCGACTGTCGAAGGGTTACTACTCCTGAAGCTCTACGCGCTTCCATCGCTGTATCGCCAGGGTCGATTCGATAAGGTCAGAACGTACGAGAAAGACGTCGCCGATCTCATCGAGTTATATCAACCAAACGTCTCGCCGCTATACGACGAGCTACGGAAACATATGCTCCCCAGCGACGTGGATGAAATTCGCCGGATCGTCGCCGAGATTCTAGATCGCATCGCCCGGCAAAGGCAGAGGTTCGGCCCGGCCGAATGATGCGCCGGCGCCGTCGCCGCAGAACGCGCCATGGACCTCAAGACCGACCCCAAATACGGCTTCTACCCTTGGTGGCCCGAAGACGGCGACCAGTGGCTGCATCCGGAGGACGTGGCGCAGGCCCGGGCCACGATTCCCAGCCCGCGAGTCTGGCGTCGCGACGGTGCGTCCGGGCCCTACGCGGTGTTGCACTACGGCGAGATGCAGCTTCGCGTGAAGGGCGCCCTCTGGCAGGAAGTGACCTGGGAAGGATTCGACGTGGGCGACTGGGTCGAGGTCCTCTCCCGCGGCATGCTCAACACGCCGCGAACCGGCGTCATCCGCGAGATGCATTGGGAGCCGCGCGCCCGGGCGATGCGCTATTACATTGCCGAGAACGGCCAGCCAATTCCCAAGGCGTACAGCACCGAGGACCTGCGGCGCGTCGAGCCGACGACCGGCCTCGCTCCGTTGGACGAAGGCGGCTCGCAAAACGGGTAACGGGTAACGGGTAACCTACGCTCGTCGTACTCGCCTACCTGGGTCGCCGCGGCGACGAGAGGTCGATCGAGTGAGCCGCGTACGAGAGCCATGCGGTTACTGCCAGACCAATGGTCGCTAGCGCGACTCCGGTAGGCGGGTACGCCAACTGGGGCCACCCGCGGCGAACGCCGTGCCGGAGCCTCCCGGCCATCTCTTGCTGGCCGGAGCGCTGCTGGTTGTCTACGGGCGCCAACGCGGTCGGTCGTGCGGCCAATTTCACGCGATTTTCGCTTGAAGTTGGTCGGCGGGGGCGCGATGCGACTATATTGAGGGCCCCCACCTCTTCTCGTTGGGGCCCCGACTTTGGTAGCCAGCTCGATTCACCGTGTTGCTCGCTCCAGCCGAGCGACGCTCTTCCATGGGGAAGTCGCAATGTCGCGCCATCTGTTTCGATCGATGATGATCGTCGGCATCGGCCTTGCGTCGACGAGCCCGCCGCTAGCCGAGGCTGCTATTGTGGTCTGGGACGACGACGGCGGCTCGGCGAGCAAGCTGTGGAGCAATTTCAATAATTGGAACCCCAACGGCAGTCCGGCCGGCGACGACGTGTATGTCGGCGTCAACTCGGTGGGGGCGAATGTCGCCGCCGCGACGAATGATCGCACGTTGTTCAACCTCGGCATTACGATCGCTTCCTTGACCGTGGGCAACGGCGCCGATGTAGTCAACAGCACGGACGACGGCGCCACGAACGATTTCGAGATTGCGGTCATTGGCAATACGGTCGTCGGCGGGGCAGGAAGTTCGATCATCATCTACGGCGGCGACACCGACGGGCTGGACACCGATAATCTCACCATCAACAGTGGTGGATCGGTGATACTCAATTCGACGACGCCGCAAGGAACGGCGGTGGTGGAAATCGACGGCACGACGGGGGCGGGCCAATTGGGTATCAGCGAAGGCGGCACGCTCATCGGAACGGGCCGAATCGATCTCGAGGCAGCCCCTGGGATGCCATTTTTCCTACTCGTCAACAACGGCTCAATCATTGCCGACACGCCACCCGCCTTTATTGGTCAAGCTCCCGCCGCCGGAACGCTGCAAATTACGGCCACGAGCGCCAACGCTCGCTTCGCCTGGAATGGTTTTCCCTTTTTCGCCGTGGGAAATCTGCGAGTCAACGGCAATCAGACGCTCGACGTCGACGTCTCCACCAGCGGCGACGCTTGGGGAGGCGACATGAACCTGTCTACAGGATCGACCTTGGACATGCGCGACGCATGGAGCATGGACTCGGGCACGATCAACGCCAACACGCCGGCCTTCGGTTTCGTTATTGGCGATCCCAATCCAGGGCCGGCGGCCCGAATTGCCGGCGCTGCTTGGACGATGACCGGCGGCACGATCAATGTCGATGACTCTTGGGACTCGCTAAGGTTCGATTCGCCCCTCACCGCCACCGGAGGCGTGGTTAACAACTCCGGCACGATGATCTTCAACGCCGACGTCACCTTCGGCGCCGGCGTCGATTTCAACATGATCGACTTCGCCTCGTTGGTCGTGAACGCCACGGTGAATATCGACGTTGCCGATTTCGATCTCGATTCGATTGGCGGCACGGAGAATGGCACCACCACGATCAATGCGGGCGGGAACCTCGACCTGGACCTGGGCGTCGGGGCCGACTTGGACTTTCGCCACACGATTAACCTTAACGGCGGCGAGTTGGACGTCACCTCCTCGGCCGCGACGTCTTGGACGCTCAATTTCGGTGGCGGCATAATCAACGCGGCCGGTGGAGCCACCTCGACGGTTAACAGTGCCGGCGAGACGTTCTTAATCGACGGCGACGTCAACGTGACCGCCAACTCGACGCTGG
>JBGSYU010000516.1:0-2203 GCA_041750715.1 Lacipirellula sp. | reverse complement strand
ACGTCTGTCAGCTTCGTCGCGACGCGAAGACTGTGCGGCGCGGCGAGTTTTTGCCCCGATTGGGATGTTTCAGTTTCAGATTCCGCACCAAATCGCCGCATTGATGTGCTCGACTGCTGGCGAAGAAGTCGGCCTGGCGATTCATTTCAGCGCGATGTTGCCAGGGGCTAACCCGCATTTCTCACCATGTCCGGTCGGAGCCTGTCTTCGGAGGTGCGCAGGGGCGGCGGGATGTCAAAGAGCGGGGCGGGGCATCGATTGGGGGTGAATGGGCCGGCGTTGACGGGTCGTTGGCCGATGAAATCGGCGGTTGTTGACCCAAATTCGGCCTGGCGGCGCACCGGTTCCGTGATCCGGCTCGGCGGACCTTTACGGAGACGAGATTCGGCCCGCTCGCGACGCTATCCGGTCGATGGGATCGCGGGTCGAGGCACGATCAAGGCCCGCAGGTTGGCCCAGACGCGCGCGAACAATTCTTGAAGCGGGTAGCCGCCCGACATCGACACCAGCACGCGGCGCACGCTCACCACCACGCGGGCGCCGATCTTGAACAGTTTGACGCGAATCGTGTCGCACTGGGCGTTGGCCATCGGCGTGTCCTTCAGGCCGTGCTCGCGCAGCGCCCGCATCACCACATAGGCCACCGTCGACAGATACAGCCGCAACTGGTTCGCCCGCATCGTTTCGCACGGCAGATGATCGGCGAACATATACAACTGTTGCTCCTTGATCCGATTCTCCATGTCGCCGCGAGCGCAGTACTCCTGTTCGTACAGCGGCTGGGCCGCGAACGCGCTCGCCGGCAGCGACGTGACCACGAAGCGCGGGTTGGCCTTGTCCCCCGCGATGTGTTCGGCCTTGCCGACCACGCGACGCGAGCGGCTCCAGCTCTCGTGCGTGCAATACTCGAAGTCCTTGAACACCCGAGCCGGCTGCTTCGTTCGCTCGAATTCCTCCTTCGCTTGCTGCATCTCTGGCTCCAGCAGCCGCAGCAAACAGGCGTTTTTCGCTAGCCCAAAGAGGAAATCGACGCCGTTCGCTTCGCACCAATGCATCAAGGATTCGCGGCAGAATCCGCTGTCGGCGCGCAGCAGGATCGGCACGCCCGGCCAACGTTCGCGGAGCCGTTTGACAATGCGTTCGATGTGGATCACGCTCCCGGCCGAGGCGTCGATGTCGCTGGGCCGCAGGATCGCCGCCAGCGGATGATCGCCCGCGAAGATGTACAGGGGCAGGTAGCAGTAATGGCCGTAGTAGCCGTGGAAGAAGCGGCCGAGCTGATGGCCGTGCAGCGGATCGTCGGTCGCATCGAGATCGAGGACGATGCGCGGCGGCCGGGTCGATTGCTGCCGCAGATAGGCGTCGACCAGGAACGACTCGATCCGGCCCATGTGGGCGACGATCTTCTTGTAGCGGCTGTCCTCGTCGGCGCCGGCCGGCGTCAGTTCGAGCCGATTGAGCGTGCTCTTGCCGGCCAGCGGGTTGCCGCGATCTTCCGGTCGAAGTCGCCCGTCGCCGAGCGGATCGGTCTTGCCGACGGCGACGGCCAGCAGCGGATCGACGCGAAGGCGATCGTGATCGTTGAGGTCTTCGTAGCCCAGGCACAGGCCGAAGATGCGTTGCTTGAGCAAGTCGCGGAGCGGATGCTCGATGCGTTCGGCATCGCGATGATCGGTGAAGCAGGCGGCGAAGGAATCGACGAAGCCAAGCTTGGCTTCGAGTTCCCGCAGAAGCAATGCGCCGGCGTCCGAGGTGATGCGTCCGCCATCAAAATCGGCGATCACCTGGCGGGCATCGAGGTCTTGGAAGGCGAAGGTCGACGAGATACACTCTGTCATGACGCGACCGCTCCGTGCCGTGGGTGTAAGTGCTTGCCGCTACAATCACTAACCCCACACCGAGCGGTCCGTTTTCGTTTTTTGGTGAGAAATGCGGGCTAGCTCCGCTAACGACCTTGCCATGCCATCCGACAACTCGAGGCCGACCGCGTGGGTCAAGTAGTACAGCGACCCGACCCCGCGGACCCCGAACCACCCCATCAGTCCCTTCCGGACGGCCCCAGCCCCAACCCCGGCCAGCCCGACAAACACCGACACCGGGCGAACGACCAGGAACGACTCGATCCGGCCCATGTGGGCGACGATCTTCTTGTAGCGGCTGTCCTCGTCGGCGCCGGCCGGCGTCAGTTCGAGCCGATTGAGCG
>JBGSYU010000515.1:0-2171 GCA_041750715.1 Lacipirellula sp. | reverse complement strand
CCGAACCCTTCGTGCATCGTCTGCAGCGAGCGCATCTGCTCTTTGCCGACGCGCTCGGGGCGCTTGAAATCGTAGACGGATACCTTATCGCGCGGGCGGAACGCTTCGTCGGGGCGGATCGGGCGGGCGTCGTCGCCGCCGTCGATCGCGCTCAGCAGGTTCTCGACTTCAGCTTGACTTAAAACGTCGCTCATGACGCACTCCGTTGCGGCGTAAAGGGGAAAGGCGAAATGGGAACGTGGGATTTGTCAGTTTTCCCCTTTCGCCTTTCCACTTTCTCCTTCACTCCCTCACCTGACCTTGTCCATGGACCACATACTTATAGCTAGTAAGCTCATCGACGCCGCAGGGGCCGCGGGCGTGGAATTTGTCGGTACTGATGCCGATTTCGGCCCCCAGGCCGAATTCGCCGCCGTCGTTGAACCGGGTGCTGGCGTTAATCATGACGGCGGCGCTGTCGACGCCGGCGGCGAACCGCTGGGATGCCGCCAGGTCGTTCGTCACGATCGCATCGGTGTGATGCGAACCGTAGCGATTGATATGGCGAATCGCTTCCTCCACAGAGCCGACGACGCACGCCGAAATCACTGGGCCAAGAAATTCCGTTTTATAGTCCTCTTCGCTTGCCGGCTTAGCGGCGTCGACTCGCTCGCACGTTTGCTCGTCGCCGCGAATCTCAACTCGATGCACGGCCAACGCGGCGGCGACGACGGGCAGAAACTCGGCCGCCACGTCGCTATGCACCAGCAGCGATTCCGCCGCGTTGCACACGCCCATCCGTTGGCACTTGGAGTTCACCACAATCTCGCGGGCCATGTCCAAGTCGGCGGAGGCGTCGACATAAATATGGCAATTACCGTCGAAATGCTTGATCACCGGCATCTTCGCTTCGGCGGCGACGCGGCGAATGAGCCCTTCGCCGCCGCGGGGGATCGCCACGTCGATGTACTGAGGCATGCGAAGGAATTCGCCGACGGCGGCGCGGTCGATCGTGTTGACCAACTGCACGGCATCGACCGGTAGACCCGTTTCGCGGGCGGCCTGCTGGAGCAGGTCGACGATCGCCTGACTGGAATGGATCGCTTCCTTGCCGCCGCGGAGGATGACGGCGTTACCCGCCTTGACGCAAATCGCGGCGGCGTCGGCCGTGACGTTGGGGCGCGATTCGTAGATGAAGAACACCACGCCCAGGGGGACGCGAATCTTGTCGATCCGCAGGCCGTTGGGGCGGATGGTGGAATCAATCACTCGGCCGATGGGGTCGCGAATTTGGGCGACCTCTTCGAGAGCGGCGGCGATTGATTCGATTCCCTTGGCGCTTAGCCGCAAGCGGTCGATTTCGGCAGGGGTGAGGCCGTAGGTGGGGGCGGCGGCGAGGTCCTGGGCGTTGGCCTGAACGATCGTCGTCACGTTCGCACGCAGCATCTCGGCCGCACGGCGGAGCCACTCGATCTTTATTCCGGATCCCAGTACGGCCATTTGGGCGGACGCGGCCCTGGCGCGCTGGGCCACGTCGCGGCAGTATGCGGCCAAATCAGCAGGAGGGGCGGCGGTGGGGGCGACGGTGGCCATCATGCGTAAGTATCTTTGAACAGAGAGGTTGGGTCAACGCGGGTTACTCCGGGCGCTTACGCTTCCGGCTCGCCTAAATCTCGACCGCGACCGTCAATTCCGCCGCAGGCTTCGAATGCCAGCAGGGCTTCGCGGACGAGGCGGACGTTGTGAACGCGGATGATCTGGACGCCCTGGGCCGCGGCGGCCACCGCGGCGCCGGCGGTCGCGGCGTCGCGGTCGGCTTCCTTGTCCCCCAGAATTTTCGCTAGAAATCCCTTGCGCGAGTGGCCGATGAGCACGGGACAGCCAAGCTCGTGGAACCGGCCGCAGTTGGCCATAAGCGTGAGGTTGTGCTGGTGCGTTTTGCCGAAACCGACGCCCGGATCGAGACAAATTCGCTCGCGCTCGATGCCCGCCGCCAGGAGTGCATCTCGTCGTTGTGCGAGGTAGTGGAGAATTTCCTCCACGATGTCGTCGTAGCGCGGGTCGTCCTGCATGGTCTGCGGCGTGCCTTGCATGTGCATGGCACAAACGCCGGCGCCGGTTTGACGGGCTACGTCGATCATCGCCGGGTCGCCTGATAGGGCGGTGACGTCGTTGATGAGTTCCGCGCCGAC
>JBGSYU010000514.1:0-2081 GCA_041750715.1 Lacipirellula sp. | reverse complement strand
ACCGTTCGAACGATCCTGACCGCGTGAGCGGGCTGATTGAGACGGCTCACGCAATTCTGGCGGGCCTCGATCCTTCAGATGAAATGGCGTTCGCGCTCGCGCACGACAAGCTGGCGAGCGTCCACCTGAACGATCAGAACGGCTTGAAGTACGACCAGGACAAGTCGTTCGGCTCCGCGAACCTGCGGTCGGCCTACAATCAGGTTCGCGTGCTCGAAGAGGCGGGTTACGGCCGCCGCGGCGAGTTCATCGGGCTGGACGTCAAGGCGATGCGCACCCAGCGGCAGGAGCAGGCGACCGCTCACTTGGTCAACAGCCGGTCGCTGTTCTTGCACCTGGTGGAAAAGGTCCGCACGGCCGACAAGAAGCTGGAGCAGCAGTGTATCGAGGCGCGGGATTACGAAGCGCTGGAGGCGTACACGCTGCGGCACCTGATGGGCGTGTCGGACGACACGGCGCCGAAGGGCAAACGCACCATGGCGATGAGCGCAGCCAATTGAGCAGGCGTTTATTCGTCACCCCCAAGCTCCGTAGGTCATCCTGGGCTCCATCATTCATCTTGAGCGCAGCGAAGGATCTGGCTGCGCGCTAGATTCTTCGCTGCGCTCAGAATGACGCGTGGGCGGCTGGTTGGCCCGCATCATTTGCCAGAGGGGTTGTAAACTCGCCGCCGCCTCGCGTGAGATTGTCGCGGATGCGTACGCGGCTTCGCTGTAGAGGCCGACCATCTGACGTGCTTGGGCGTACATGGGCGACTGCGGCGCCAGCGCGCTCCGCACTAGCTACTGCGGCGTTTGATCGGGCGTCCGCGGACGGCCGCGGTCGCCGGCCCAGGCTTCGAACGCTTCGAAGGTGTAACGGACGAGTTCCGTTGGAGCGAGTTGTCGATGCCGGCCGTTGGCAAAGGGGTCTTTGAATTCGGCGAACGTGCGGCGACGCGGCTTCGACGCCGAGTCGTCGTCCGCAGCGACGGCTGCTGAAGCGCCGCCGCCAAACAGGCGGGCGAACAACTCTCGAAGCTGCCGCATAATTTCCGACATCGCCCGCACGAGCGCTTCGCGATTCCTCCAGGCGAGGTACGCGATAAACGCAGCGAGGACGGCGTAAAGCAGTAGCTTCAGCACATTGGCAAGCGAGGACGACAACGATTGCAGCATTCGCGCCGGCGATGAAGATCCGCCTTGCTCGGCCACCTTGCTCATCGACGAGTCGCCAGGTTGCTCATTTTCTTGCTCACTCGCGCTGCCATCAACGGTCGATTGATCGGAGTTCGATGGAGTGTCGTCGCCGCCGGCGTCTTCGCTTGATTCGCCACTGTCGCTACCGCCCTGGTCGCGCTGCTGACTTTCGTCTCGTTCGCTGCCGCCCTGTTGGGAACCGTCGCCATCGGCTGCTTCGCCGTTCGGCGGAGAATCTTGCCCGTCGCCGGTCTCGTTTCCCGGCGGCGCCTCGACAATGTCGCTGGTAACACGGTTTTCCGCGGTCGGGTCGTTCGTGCCTTCGTCGCCTACGCTAACCTGCGAGGCCGACTGATCGCCGGGCGACGTCGCCTGCCAAGGCGCCTGCGAAAGTTCGTACTCGGCGCTCGGTCGGGGAACCAGCGCGGCGGCGAACATCACCAGCAGAATCAGCGCCGCCCCGAGCGAAACCCAAGTCGCGGCCATCGGCGCGGGCATTTCGACGCGCCGCTGGCGGAGATACCGGCGAAGGCCAAGAAAACTGGTGGTGACCAACAGGCACAGCGCAGCGGCGACGTACACCGCGAGCAGCCCGAACGCATAACGGCGCCGGCCGACGTCGCCCGAAGGAATCCAGTGTTGCCCGATGCCGAACAGCGGTAGCGCGGCGAGCGAGAAATACAGCACCCAAAGCCCAGGCGTGTGCGGGCCATCCTTGGCTCCGAAGAGGCGTCGCCACCAAGGAGTACGTCCGGCGTTGGCCTCGTCACCCTCGGCGAACAGCTCATTTCCCGCCGTCGCGGCTGCGGAACTGCGGTCATCGTCTCGCCCATCCAGCCCCACTTGGCCCAGCAGGCCTTCCCCCGAGGCGTCTTCATTGTCGTCGATCAGCGTGCAGTCCCA
>JBGSYU010000513.1:0-6197 GCA_041750715.1 Lacipirellula sp. | reverse complement strand
CGCGGCCTCGTCGACGCCGAAGTCCCCACCACGCTCATCTCGCGAGAGCTGGCCGCGCCGAAGCCGGCCTTCCTCCTCACCCGCGGCGAATACGACCAGCATGGCGCTCAAGTCGAGCGCCGCACTCCGGCGGCGCTGCCGCCGATGGACGCCGCGCTGCCGAACAACCGGCTCGGCCTCGCCCAGTGGGTCGTCGCGCCTACCAACCCGCTTACGGCCCGCGTCGCGGTGAACCGTTTCTGGCAGCAGGTCTTCGGCACGGGTCTGGTGAAAACCGCGAGCGATTTCGGTTCGCAGGGCGAAGCGCCGAGCCACCCCGAGCTGCTCGACGGACTCGCCACCGAGTTCATCGCCGACGGCTGGAACGTAAAGAACCTGATGCGCCGGCTAGTCACCTCGGCGGCCTATCGACAAACGTCGCACGTCGCGCCCGAGTTTTACGTCCGCGATCGAGAAAACCGGCTGCTCGCCCGCGGGGTGCGCTTCCGGCTCGACGCCGAAACGCTCCGCGACCAGGCCCTCTTCACCAGCGGGCTGCTGGTGGAAAAACTCGGCGGCCCCAGCGTCAAGCCGCCGCAGCCGGCCGGGCTGTGGGAAGCTGTCGGCTTCACCGGCTCCAACACGGTGAACTTCGTCGCCGACGCCGGCCCCGAAAAGGTTCACCGCCGCACGCTGTACACGTTCCTCAAGCGCACGGCGCCCGCCCCGGAGATGAGCACGCTCGACGCCCCGTCGCGCGAATCCTGCACCGTCCGCCGCGAACGCACGAACACCCCGCTCCAAGCGCTGCTCCTGCTCAACGACCCGCAATATGTGGAAGCCGCTCGCGGCTTAGCGCTACGCACGCTAAAAGAAGGCGGCCCCACCGAAGCCACCCGCGCGACGTTCCTCTTCCAAACCGCAACCTGTCGTCCGCCCAATATCGAAGAGCTGACGGAACTGGTCGAAGCCTACGGCGAAGAGCTAGCGCACTATCGCGCCAACGCCGACGCCGCCAAGCAGCTCGCCGCCAACACCAGCACTCCAATCGACGCAACCCTCGCCCCCGCCGAACTCGCCGCGTGGATGATGGCCGCGAATGTCGTGTTGAATTTGGATGAAGTGGTAACGAAGAACTGAGAGGCTCGAATAGATCGCATGGCGAGCGGGGAGCGTAAGCTCCCTGCCCGAACCAGGAGGCTAACGCCTCCCGCTCGCCATGCGCATAACGAATGGAACACGTTTGATGCAACCAAACGACCCGATTCAACAATACGCCAACGCCTTCACCCGCCGCCACTTCTTCGCCAAGGGCGCCTTCGGCCTCGGCGGCGCTGCGCTCGCTTCACTCCTCCCAGCGCCGCGCGCAACAGCCAACTCCGCCATCGGCGGCCTGCCAACCCTCCCGCACTTCGCCCCCACCGCCAAGCGCGCCATCTACCTCCACATGAACGGCGCCCCCAGCCAGATCGACCTCTTCGACTACAAGCCGAAGATGGCCGAGATGTTCGACGTCGACCTGCCCGAGTCGATCCGCAAGGGCCAGCGGCTCACGACGATGACCTCCGGCCAAACCCGCTTCCCCATCGCGCCGTCGATCTACAAGTTCCAGCAACACGGTCGCCACGGCGCCTGGATCAGCGAGCTGCTTCCCCACACCGCGAAGATGGCCGACGACCTCGCCATCGTGAAAACCGTCTGGACCGAAGCGATCAACCACGACCCCGCCGTCACTTATATCTGCACCGGCAACCAGCTCCCCGGCCGCGCAAGCCTCGGCTCGTGGCTCAGCTACGGCCTGGGAACGATGAACGCCAACTTGCCGGCGTTCGTCGTGATGACGCCGAGCTGGTCGACCAAATCCGCCGCCCAAGCCATTTACAATCGCCTGTGGGGCAGCGGCTACCTGCCCACTAAACATCAAGGCGTCGCGCTCCGCTCGCAGGGCGATCCGGTGCTGTTCCTCTCGAACCCGCCCGGCGTCGACGCCGCGACCCGCCGCCGCACGCTCGACCGCTTGTCGCGGTTCAACCAGCGCGCGCTCGCCGCCATCGGCGACCCCGAGACGCAAACGCGCATCGACCAGTACGAGATGGCGTTCCGCATGCAAACGTCGGTCCCCGAGCTGACCAATCTCGCCGAAGAACCGCAGCACATCCTCGACATGTACGGCCCCGACGTGACCAAGCCCGGCACGTTCGCCGCGAGTTGCCTCATGGCTCGCCGCTTAGCGGAGCGCGACGTGCGGTTCGTGCAGATCTTCCACCGCGGTTGGGATCAGCATTTCAACCTCCCGACCGACCTGCCGCTCCAGTGCCGCGACGTCGACCAGGCCGGCTGGGCCCTGGTGCAAGACCTCAAACAGCGCGGCCTGCTCGAAGACACGCTGGTGATCTGGGGCGGCGAGTTCGGTCGCACGATCTACTGCCAGGGCGGACTCACCCGCGAGAACTACGGCCGCGACCACCACCCCCGCTGCTTCCCCATTTGGATGACCGGCGGCGGCGTGAAGCCGGGCGTCGTCTACGGCGAAACCGACGACTTCAGCTACAACGTTGTGGACAAGCCGGTCCACATCCACGAGCTGAACGCGACAATCCTCCACACGCTGGGCATCGACAACAACCACTTATCGTTCCGCGCCGAAGGCCTCGACCAACGCCTCACCGGCGTCGAACAACGCAGCCCCGTCCTTGAATTACTCGCGTAACCGGCCATCGTGCATATAGCCCGGCCATCCTGGCCGGACGTATTTTCGAACGGCACACTATTGAGGACGCACTCCCGGCCAGGATGGCCGGGCTATCTATCGACCCTTGCGGCCTCCGGCGCTTGACCATCATAATTCCCGCTGCCAATTCTCCACGCCGTTCCCCCAGCGAATACCCCCATGCCTCTAGTCGTCGTCGGTTCCGTCGCCATTGATCACGTCGAAACGCCCGTCGAGCGGCGTAACGACCTGCTGGGCGGCTCGGCCACCCACTTCTCCGTCGCCGCCAGCTTCTTTACCAGCGTCCGGCTCGTCGGCGTCGTCGGCGCCGACTGGCCGCCGGAGCACACCAAGCTGCTCAACGACCGCGGCATCGACACCTCGGGACTCCACATGGTCGAGGGCGGCAAGACGTTCACCTGGACCGGCAAGTATTTGCCGAACATGAACGACCGCGAAACGCTCGACGTGCAGCTCAACGTCTTCGGCCAGTTCGACCCGGTGCTGCCCGAGAGCTACCGCCGCGCGAAATACGTCTTTCTCGCTAACGGAGTACCGGCGTTACAAATGAAGGTGCTTGAGCAAATCCCAGGCCGGCAACTCGCCGTGGCCGACACGATGGATTTGTGGATTAAAACGCAGCGCGAGGACTTCGACCGCCTGCTGCCACAGCTCGACGGCCTCGTGCTGAACGACAGCGAGGCGAAGCTGCTCACCGGCTTGGAAAACCTCGTCGCCGCCGGCCGCGCCGTGCAAGAAATGGGCCCTAAATTCGTCGTCATCAAAAAGGGCGAGCACGGCGCCATGTTCTTCGGCGAGTACGAAACCTACGTCTTGCCCGCGTACCCGACGGAGCGCCTCGTCGACCCGACCGGCGCCGGCGACACCTTCGCCGGCGGGATGATGGGCTACCTCGCCGAGAGGGACGCCGTCGACCCGGTCACGCTCAAGACGGCCATGGCCTATGGCATTGTATCGGCGAGCTTCAACGTTGAAGGCTTTGGCCTGGAGCGGATGCAAGAAATCACCCGCGACGACATCGAGGAGCGGATGGATGAGTATCGGAAGATGCTGAGCTTCTAATGTCGAAGACTCGCACATTCATTGCGATCGAAGCTCTCGATCAGGTTCATGCCTCCGCACTAACGGCCATTGAACGCCTCCGCTCGGCGGCCGAAAACGTAAAGTGGGTCGAGCCCGATAATCTGCACTGGACGCTTCAGTTCCTCGGCGACCTCAGCGACGTCGAGATGGCCGAGGTATGTCTGCGTACCGTTCGCACCGCGGCGAAGCATGTAGCGTTCACCGTCGAAGCCAAGGGCGTCGGCGCGTTCCCCTCCATCCAACGCCCGCGCACACTCTGGCTCGGGGCAGGGGAGGGCGCCGAGCAGATGGTCGAGCTGCACGCGAGCATCGAACAAGCCTTGAACTCGCTCGGCTTCCGCGGCGAGAACCGCCAGTTCGTGCCGCATCTCACGCTCGGTCGGGCGGCGCGCGGTTCGAGCCACGGCAACGAATTGGCGGAACATTTAGCGAAGCTCATCGACTTCGACGGCGGCGTCATGGGCGTCGACGCCGTCACGGTCTACGCCAGCGAACTGGGCCGCGACGGGCCGACGTATCATGTGCTGGCGCGAGCGCCGCTGTCCTAACTGCCCGGAAAGGCGTCATTCTGAGCGCAGCGAAGAATCTAGAACTCCGCTAGATCCTTCGCTGCACTCAGGATGACATACCGTGCCGCCGCAGTGTCGATCTTCTAAATCCCATCCAACTCCCCAAGCGCATCCACCGTCAATTGCAGCTCGCTCGCGTGCAGCGCTTCGCCGGGATGTTCGCGCACTAAGGTCTGCAGCACCGTCTTGGATTTCTCCAAGTGCTCACGGGCTTCCTCACGGCGATCGAGCCGGCCGAGCAGTTGCCCCGCCGCCCGCAGCGCCACGCCAAAATCGGCGCGCTGCCGAGGTAAGCTCGACTTTTTCGCGGTCACCTTCGCCAAGAGTTCGACCGCCGCCAACATCTCTTCGAGCGCCCCTTTCGCATCGCCGCCAACGTCGAGTTGCTGGGCGAGATTCATCCGCACTCCTGCCAGGTCCGCCGCAAACTCGGGAACGTTCGGATTGCGAGCGACCAACTCGGCGAGCGCCGCACGAGCCAGCTCGAAAGATTCAATCGCCGCCTCGCTGTCGCCACTGGCGGCTTTCGCGTCGGCCAGCATGCGGTGCGAAATCGCCAGCTTCCGCTGGTTCTCCAGGTCCGCCGGCCCGTCCTCCGCTAACTTATCAAACGCCGCGATGGCCCCGCCGAGGTGCGTTTCCGCCGCCGGCAGATTCCCTGCCGCGAGATGTGCTTGCGCCAAATTAAAATAGCCCATGCCGATATCCCGTTGCAGCTTCGGCTCAATGGCGTCGCGCCCAGCGGTATGCGCCAGTCGCAACGACTGGGCTCGCTCCAGCCGCGGCAGCGCCCCGGCCACGTTGCCGTTCATGAGATCGAGCACCCCCAGATTCATCACGCTGCTGGCTAGCGTCCGTGCCAATTCCGCATCGTTCGGGGCCGCCGTCGCCAGTTGCTCGCGAAGTTTCGTGGCCTGCTCGTAATAGCTCCGCGCGTCGTCGGTCTTCTGCGAGTTCTGCAAGGTCCGGCCGAGCGCATTGAGCGTTTGCGCGTACTCGCCGGTCAGGGCGGCACGATCCCCGGCCCCGCTCTCTTGGAGTAACCGCCGCTGCGCTTCGGCGGCTCGTTCGAAATGCGCCACCGCCTTCGCCGGCGAATCGACAGTTTCGGCGATCCGCCCGACGAAGAAGTTCGCTAGCGCCACCTCGCGCTGAAGTTTGGGATCGCCGCTGCGGTCGGCCAAGAATTGCTCGTAGTACTTGAGCGCCTGCCGTAGCAGCGAGTCTCGCAGAGGCTGCATCCCCGGCTGATTCAGCAGGGTTTCCTCGCTGACCTGGATGTAATAGTCGCGAACCGCTTGCTGTGCCAACTCGAAATTGTGTTCCGCGCGATCGCGCTGCACTTTGAGCAGGCCGATGCCAAACGCAAGGCTCGCTACTAGCACCGCGGCGGCTGCCATCAGGCTCATCACCGGTGCGCGATGCCGGCGAATCCACCGCCACGAACGGCCAACGAGCGGCTCGGCGTACGCCAGGACGCGCTCGTCCGCCAAGTATCGCTCCACGTCTACCGCCAACTCGCGCGCCGTGCGGTACCGGTCCTGCGGCTTCCGCGCCATGGCTTTAAGGCAAGCAGCCTCCAGTGGCCGTGGCGCCTGTTTCGCATATTCGCGAGGCCGCTTAAACCGTCCCTGTTGCACCCGCAGCACCACATCGTCGTCGTCGCCGTCAAACGCCGGCCGCCCCGCGAGCAGGTGATACAGCGTCGCGCCCAAGCCGTAGATATCGCTCGCCGGCGACAACTGATCGAGCCGTCCCGCCGCCTGCTCAGGACTCATATATTGCACCGTCCCCACGATACGCCCGGCTTGCGTCGCGTCCGACTGGGCGCGATT
>JBGSYU010000512.1:0-2351 GCA_041750715.1 Lacipirellula sp. | reverse complement strand
TGTATGATGCGGGGCTACGACTTTTTCACAGGATGAATTCCCATGCCCAAGCAAAAGACCCACAAAGGCACCAAAAAGCGGTTTCGGCTCACCGCCAGCGGCAAGGCTAAGCATCGTTCGGCCGGGACGAGCCACTTGGCGGCTCGAATGAGCACGAAGCGCAAGCGGCAGCTTCGCGGCACCGTCGTTGCGGCGCCGATGGAATCGAAAATGGTCGTGAAGGCGCTGTGCGGGAATAGCTACTAGCGAGCCGTTTGGACTGGTCGCTTAAGCGACCAGTCCGTAGCGGATCGCCGACAATACGATCAACCTCGCCGGGTGATTAACGTCCGCCAAAGGCGGAGACCTGGGCGTGAGACTCTAAGGAGAAGGGGTTCCTTCGATGAGAACCACCAAAGGCGCGGCCCGCAATAAGGCCAAGAATCGCCTCTTCAAGAAGACCAAGGGATACACCGGCGGTCGCGGTACGCTGCTGCGTAGCGCCAAGGAAACGCTCGTTCGCGCCGGCGCCTATGCGTTCCGCGATCGGCGGGTCAAGAAGCGCGAGTTCCGCAAGCTGTGGATCATTCGCATCAACGCGGCCTGCCGCGAGCGCGGCCTGCGGTACAGCGAATTCATCAACGGGCTGAAGAAGGCCAGCATCGACCTCGATCGCAAGACGCTTTCGGAGATGGCGATCGCCGATGCGGCCGGGTTCGACGCCGTGGTGGAAAAGGCCCGCGAAGCGCTGTCGGCGTAATTCTCCCAGTCATGGCACTGAGTGACATGGCACTGGCCGACTTCGTAGCCGATCTCGATGCTCTCCAAGCGGCGGCGCAAGCTGCGTTCGCTGGCGTTCCAGACGCGGCTGCGCTGGAGACGGCGCGGATCGAGTTCACAGGCGCCAAGGCAGGGCGATTGAAAGCGGCTCAACAGGGGTTGGGGTCGGTCGATAAGGCTGACAAGCCGGCGGCTGGGAAGCGGTTTAACGAAGCCAAGCAGGTTGTCGAAGCTGCGCTGGGGGCGGCACAGGAGAGGTTGTTGGGGGGCGCTAAGCCGCAAGCGGCGAGGGGGGCGTTTGATGCTACTTTGCCCGGGCGGGCGATGCGGCTGGGGCATTTGCATCCGGTCACGCAAACTATTCTCCACATGACCGACATCATGGGGCGGCTCGGTTTCACGGCCGTCGAGGGGCCGGAGATCGAGGACCAGTGGCATAATTTTGAAGCGCTGAATATTTCGCGAACGCATCCGGCGCGGGATCCGCTGGATAACTTTTATTTGGCGACGGCGACGCAGCCCCGACCAAGCTTGGTCGGGGCTACGGGCGCGAACGAAATTGCTAAACCGCTGCTGTTGCGCAGCCAAACGAGCACGGTGCAGATTCGCGTGATGGAGAGCACGCCGCCGCCGGTGCGGATTATTTCTTTGGGGCGCGTGTACCGGCCCGATACGGCAGACGCGACGCATTACCCGATGTTCCACCAGGTCGAGGGGCTGCTGGTCGATCGCGGCGTAACGATGGCCGACCTCAAGAGCGTCTTGCGGCTGTTTTGCCAGAGTTACTTCGGCAAAAATGAAGTCCACATCCGCTTTCGGCCGTCGTTCTTCCCGTTCACCGAGCCGAGCGTGGAGGTGGACATGAACTGGCAGGGGGGTTGGATGGAAATGGGCGGCGCTGGGATGGTCGACCCGAACGTGCTGCGGGCGGTTGGGTATGATCCAGAGGAGGTGACGGGGTTTGCATTTGGTCTTGGCGTCGAACGAGTCTGCATGCGGCAACATGGGATCACGGATATCCGGGCACTCTACGAAAACGATGTTCGGTTTCTATCTCAATTCTGAAAAAAGATCTCTCGCAGAGGCGCAGAGGCGCAGAGATCGAAGACAAGTGCATTTCTCTGCGTCTCTGCGCCTCTGCGAGAGTCAATTCGAATGATTGTATCGCTGGAGTGGTTGAAGCAGTACGTCGACTTGCCGATGTCTTCGGCGGAGTTGGCAGAGCGGCTTGCGCTGTCGGGGTTGAATTTTGAGAGCGCGACCGAAGAGGCGATTGATCTGGAGGTGACGAGTAACCGCTCCGATTGCTTGGGGCATGTGGGCGTCGCGCGGGAGGTGAGCGTGCTGTGGGGGTTGGCGCTACAGAAGCCTGGCGCTAAGCCGCAAGCGGCGGGGGAGGGCGTTGGGAAGGTTACGAATGTTGAGAATTTGGCGCCGCAGTTGTGTCCGCGGTATACGGCGCGGGTGATTCGCGGGGTGAAGGTGGGGCCCAGCCCAAAGTGGCTCGCCGACCGGTTGCGCTCCGTGGGGATTGCGGTCATCAACAACGTGGTCGACGTGACGAATTACGTCATGTTCGAGTGCGGGCAGCC
>JBGSYU010000511.1:0-1920 GCA_041750715.1 Lacipirellula sp. | reverse complement strand
CACGAAACGCCCTTGATCCAAACACGGGGAAAATATTGTGGAAAGTCGATGACTCGCCTAGCACATGGGACTATAGCGTAAGAATAACGTTAAACGGGACGAAGCTGCATTGCGAAATCTTTAGACCGCTTTAATCGCCGGCGTCCTGTACAAAAAGGTTGCCAACGGCAAAATTGCCACGGATCGGCGCTGTCCTTCCCGAAAACTCGGCCCGGAAAAGGGCCCGGAAAAGGGGACGGGAGTCATATTTCCTTTCGGGGCCGGCCGGGGGGGCGTTGGGTGTGTTCCAATCCTAGCGCCGCGACGGTTCGCTCGGTCCAGATCTCGCTGCCGAAGGGAGCGCTTTTGCAGATCGATCGCCGGACGGCTTCGGCCTCGGCTTCGGTCTGCGGAGCGTTGACGTGCGCGACCCACTGCCGGGGCAACGGCAGGGGCCAATCCGTCAGCACCGATCGCTCGGCAGTCGCCGTCGACGCGCGCAGCGACAAGCTGCTGTAGCGCCAATCTTCAGCGCGCTCTACCAGGTTCGCCCGGAGCGGGTTGCGTTCCACGTAGCGGGCGACGGTGTAGAAGTGCTCGTCCTGCTCGATGGGAAACGATTTAAAGCGGCCTTGGTAGAGATGCCCCGCGCCCGACGTGTGGTGATGGGCGTGCCAGCGTTGGGTGTGCGTGACCGTGAGCCACCGAAAGAACTCGCTCACCTCGGCGTCGGCGCCCCGCCGCGGCCAGACGATGAAGTGCCAATGATTGGGCATGACGCAGAACGACAGAATCCGCAGGGGGAGCCGCTCGTGGGCCTCGGCCAGGGTGCGTGTGAAGGCTTCGTAGTCCGCCGCCTTTCGGAACAGGGTGGCGCGGCCGTTGCTCCGATTGAGCACGTGATAGATCAGGCCCCCGACAATGGATCTAGCGCGACGCGGCATGGCAGCAGTGTATGGCAAAACTGGGTTTGAGTTCAAGAAACGACTCCCGTCCCCTTTTTTGCTGAAGAATGCTGGCGGAGGGGGCGGCGAGCAATCAGGATGGAGTCATGGAGGCTCGGAGCGCTTGGCGGTTTGGCCGCGCTTGGGTGGCCGCCGCTTTTCTGGTTGGCTTCTCATGGCGCGCACGTTTTACTGGGCCGTTCTCCTGTTCTCCGCCGGCAGCGTAGAGGCGGCGGGACTCGTCACCGTCGAGACGACCGATGGCCGCGAGCTTCGTGGCGTGGTCGATGTGCGGACGGATGAAGGGACGCTGTGGCTGCGTTCGGAACAGAATAATGTCTTCTTGAGCGTGCCGATTGGGTGGGACGCGGTGGCTTCGGCGCGCGTGAACGATGCGGCGATTGAAGTGGGTGAATTGCGTTCGCGCCGGGGCGAGATGGTTTCAGCGGGGCCGCAGCGGTTGATTCCGGAGGTTGAAGTGTTGGCGGGGGGCGCTAAGCCGCAAGCCGCGGGGTGGGCGGGAATTAGGCAGCGGGTGCGGAACGTTGATATTGTAGGCGCTGGGCTCGTGAATTTGGATCGCGATGTTGAGCCTGATGGATTCCAGGTTTCGATCGTAGCAGTGGGCGACGACGGGGCGCCGATGGCGGTGCGCGGAAACCTCTCGGCGGTGCTGCATGGCGAGCGGCGGCCGCTGCTGTCGCCAGAGATCGACTTCGGTGAGATCGGCCGGTGGAACCAGCGGGTGCGGGTGGAAGACTTCGTCGACGGCGTGGCGACGTACTGCTTGCCGTTTCGCAACACGGCGCCCGAGTGGGAATTCGACCTGATGCCCGACGCGGTGCTTTCTGTGCAGCTAGGGGCAAGCGGCTACGGAAATTTCTCGGCGACCACGCCGGTGGTGCTGCGCCAGTTCAATCCGCTGCGGGATGACTTGCAGCTCGACCGGGGGACGAGATTCCTGCCGAACGAGGTGCAGGGGTGGCGGTCGCAGGTT
>JBGSYU010000510.1:0-2307 GCA_041750715.1 Lacipirellula sp. | reverse complement strand
GATGGAACATCGGCAACTCACGCAGACGGAAGTGGCGGAGCGCTGCGGCTGGCAACAGCCGTTGGTGGCGGCCTATCTAACCGGCGCTAAAGAGCCGGGAATTTCCAACCTCGCCAAGCTGGCCAGCGCCGTCGGCTGCGTCTGGCGGCTTACGAACACTTCCGTCGAAAGTTAGGGTCCAACAGTTAGGGCGGCAAGCCCCGCGTTTGACACCCCTAAATCCCCCTCCCTATATTACGGCTTGCGCAAAAACCGCTTATCGCAATTCAACTTAACAGCAGCCCTCCGCACGACCGCATGGCCACGACCTCCCAAGACACTAGCGAACTAACGATCAACACCATTCGCGCGCTCGCCATGGACGCCGTTGAGGCTGCCGCCTCCGGCCATCCGGGCACGCCCATGGCGCTGGCGCCCGTGGCGTTTGAGCTGTGGACCGAGTTCCTCCGCTACGACCCCGAGCAGCCGCTTTGGCCGAACCGCGACCGCTTTATTCTCTCGTGCGGGCATGCCTCGATGCTCTTGTATTCGCTGCTGCATCTGGCAGGCGTCCGCCGGCTGGATGAAAACGGCGAGACGACTGCCGAACTGGCCGTCACGCTCGAGGACGTCAAGAAGTTTCGCCAGTGGCACAGCACCACGCCCGGACACCCGGAGTACGGCTTCACGTCCGGCGTCGAAACCACCACCGGCCCGCTCGGCCAAGGCTGCGGCAACAGCGTCGGCTTCGCCATCGCCAGCAAGTGGCTTGCGGCGCGCTACAACCAGCCGAGCTTCGAGGTGTTCGACTACAACGTCTACACGCAGTGCAGCGACGGCGACCTGATGGAAGGCGTCGCCCAAGAGGCGGCGTCGCTCGCCGGGCACCTCCAGCTCGACAACCTTTGCTGGATCTACGACGACAACAACATCACCATCGAAGGCCGCACTGAGCTCGCGTTCAGCGAGAACGTCCCGGCGCGTTTCCGCGCGCTAGGCTGGCATGTGGTCGAAGTCGACGACGCGAACGACCTGCCGGCCATTCACGCCGCCTATGAGGAATTCCTCGAGCACACCGGCAGCCCCGTGCTAATCGTCGTCCACAGCGTCATCGGCTACGGCGCACCGAAGAAAGCCGGCACGGCCTCGGCCCACGGCGAGCCGCTGGGAGCCGACGAGGTTCGTGGCGCGAAGGCCGCCCTCGGCTGGCCCGCGGATGAAAAGTTCCTCGTGCCCGAGGAAGCCCGCGACTACTTCGCCGCGACCCTCGGCACGCGCGGCCAAGCCGGCCGCGAGGCCTGGGAAGAAATGATGGAACGTTATGCCCAAAAGCATCCGCAGCTTGCCAAGGAAATTGAGCAGATGCAGCGCCGCGAGCTGCCCGCCGGCTGGGACGCTCCCGTTGAAGAATTCCCCGCCGACGCCAAGGGCATGGCCACCCGCATCTCCGGCGGCAAAGCGCTGAACGTGTTCGCCGCACGCATCCCCTGGCTGCTGGGCGGCTCGGCGGATCTCGCGCCGTCGACCAAGACGCTGCTCACGTTCGAGGGCGCCGGCGATTTCTCCGCGAAGAACTACGGAGGCCGCAACTTCCACTTCGGCATCCGCGAGCACGGCATGGTCGCCGCCGTCAACGGCATGGCCCTGAGCGGCCTGCGCGCCTACGGCGCCACGTTTTTCGTGTTCAGCGACTACTGCCGACCGTCGATTCGGCTGGCGGCGCTAATGAGCGCCCCGTCGATCATCGTCTTCACGCACGATTCGATCGGCGTCGGCGAAGATGGCCCAACGCACCAGCCGGTGGAACATTTGGCCGCCGTCCGCGCGATTCCCGGTTTGATCGTCCTCCGTCCCGGCGACGCCAACGAAGCGATTTACGCCTGGAAGGTCGCCCTCCAGCAAACCAAGCGACCCACGGCCCTGGTGTTCACCCGACAGAACATGCCGACGCTCGACCGCACGAAATACGCGCCCGCCTGCGGCGTCGAGCACGGCGCCTATGTGCTGATCGACGCCCCCGGCGGCAAGCCCGACGTGCTGCTGCTCGCCACCGGCAGCGAGCTTTCGCTCGCTTGCGAAGCGCATGAGAAGCTCGCCGCCGCTGGCGTCAAGGCGCGGGTCATCAGCATGCCGTCGTTCGAGCTGTTCGAGGACCAGACGGCAGCTTACCGCGAGCAAGTGCTGCCCGCGAGCGTCACGGCTCGCGTCGCCGTCGAGGCCGGCATCCGGCAATGCTGGGATCGTTACCTCGGGCTGGGCGGCGGGTTCGTCGGCATGAAAAGCTACGGCGCCTCGGCGCCCGCGCAGGTCATCTACGAGAAAATGGGG
>JBGSYU010000509.1:0-3709 GCA_041750715.1 Lacipirellula sp. | reverse complement strand
CGCACGCGTTCCTGCAGGTGGGTTTCTGGGACGACGCCGCCGCGAGTGATGAGGCCTCCTGGAACGCCTCGATCGCATGGGCGAAGCGGCGCGGCCTGTCGATCGCGAGCCGCGATTATCACAGCCTCGCGTGGTTGCAATACGAATGGACCCAACAGGGAAGGTTTTCGAAGACTCGAGAAGCCATCGCGTTTGTCGATCAAGCCCTACAAGCAGGCCCGAACCCCAAGCCCCAGGCCGCAAGCCCCCTCCATTCCGGTGGCCACGCCTACGGCGAGGCAAGTGAAATCGGGCGAGGCAGCGGTGAGGCCGCGTTGCGGAACGACCGCGGCTCGATGCGCGCGCGCTACATCATCGAGAGCGAGCGGTGGGGCGAGATGAAGGGGCAGACCACCTTCGACAACATCGAGGAGCTGTTCGCCCTTGGGCTGAGTGCCGTCAACCTCGCCGACGCCGCCCGCGTGCGCGCCGTGATCACCGAGCTGACCAACGCCGCGCACCCGTCGCAGCCGGCCGAACTCCGCGAGCAGGCGGACGTGATGCTGCGTGAAATGCAGGCGCTGAACCTGTTCGCCCAGGGCCAGCATGCCGCCGCCTTCACGATGATGGACCGCGCGGCGGCGCTGCAGGCGCGCATGCCGCGCCCGATCGGACGGCCGTTCCCGGTCAAAGACGCGAACGAGCTCTACGGGGAGTTGCTGCTCCAGGTCGGTCGAGCGAAGGAGGCGGTTGGTCGTTTCGATCGCGTGCTCGCACGCACGCCGAATCGCAGCCGGGCCCTGCTTGGTCTCGCGCGCGCCTATCGCAATGCCGGCGACGCGACCAACGCCCGTGCGGCCTATCGGCGCTTTCTGACGAACTATCGAATGGCTGATCCGGGTTTGCCGGAAGTGGCGGAGGCGCGCGACGCAACCCGCTAGTTCCAGGCCCTGGAACTTTGGAACGCTGGAACTTTGGAACCGCTCAGACTTCTTCGATCGTTACCTGCCGGACGTAATAGCCACTCGTCAATCGCCGTTGTGGAATTGCGGGATCGGGGACTTCGAGGGCAATGTCGTAGGTCCCCGGAGCCGTGGGCTTCCACCGGTACTCCCACAGCGACCACATCACGTGCGTCTGTGGCGTGGGGCAGAGCGGGAACGGGGTGAACGACTGATCTTTGGCGAAGCGAATCGCCAGCCGCTCGACCGGCTTCGTGCCGCCCCAGACGATGCCGACGATGCGGTACTCGAGGCCGGTGGGCGTCCGGCGCTTCTCGACGCGAACCGGGGTGGCGGCGGTCTGGATGTCCGCCGGCGAGTAATCGCGCGCGAGCTTGTGCGGCGCCGTCTGGTGAGTGCGATTCGCGAACTCCACCATCTGCGTCGTCGCCGGTTCATCGGGGCCGACGAGTCGAATCTCGTTCACCCACTTGATCCACGAGCAGCCGTACCAGCCGGGCACGGCCAGGCGGACCGGCTTGCCGTGATCGTCGGGTAGGGGCGCGCCGTTCATGCGGATGGCGAGGAAGGCTCCCAGTTTCTCGAGATCCGCGAGCGGGAACACCCAGCTGGCGCCGACGATCGATCGCTGCGATACCTGGCCGATGTGATCGTAGCCGCTGACCAGGACCGCGGTGGCTTCTTTCGCCGGCTTGATGCGGGCGACGACCTCCGCCAGCGGAATGCCTTCCCACTCCGCCACGCTCATCAGGCCGAAATTCGACGGGTTGCCGTTGCCCGAACATTCGAAGAGGTGCGGCCCCATCTTCGTTGAGAGCGTCGCCAGGTCGTCGAGCTTCAGCAATTGTGGCTGCGCCAGCAGACCAGTGGCGTCGAGCGTCCATGGTCCCTGGTGATTCGCCGCCGCCGCCGGCATTTCGGTCCGGATGTAGGCGAGCCCGTTAGGCGTGATCAGCGTGTGCGGTTCGAGGATCGACAGGTCGGTGATGCGCCTGGCGTCGAGTCCCTGGCCGCTGATTTTGACGCCGAACGGCTGCGCTTGCGATCGATCGCGGAACAGCGGCAGCGTGCCGAGCAGGTCGCCGGCAGGAGCCGTCCCCGCACAGGGCACATCGGCCGCGAGCCTGGCCAGGACGTCGCCCGGATCGACCAGCGTCGCCGCGCCCGCTGCCGCGAGCGTGCCCAGGACGTGTCGCCGTGTCGGTTGCATAAGCACATTATACTGAGAGCGCATGAATCGCCTTTTTGCATTCTGCATTCTGCATTTTGCATTCGTCGGCGTGGCCCTCAGCGGCCAGGCGGGGCAGCCCACCTTCCGCTCCGGCGTCACGCTGGTCAGCACCGACGTGATCGTCCGCAACGACAAGGGCCAGTTCGTCGCCGATTTGACGAAAGACGATTTCACGATCGTCGAGGATGGTGCGCCGCAACGAATCGAGTCCTTCGCGCTCATCCAGGGCGGGCGCACGTTCAACGTGCTGAGCCCGGCTCCGGCGGCCAGCGTGCCGGAAGGGCTGGTCCTGCCGCAGTCGCGGCCGCGTGCCGTCGATCCGGTTGGCCGCGTCCTGCTCATTCTCGTCGACGACCTCCACTTCGAGCCCGAGCTGACGCCGCACGTGCGACGCCTGATTGGCACCATCGTCAACACGCTGCTGCATGAGGGCGACCTTGCGGCCGTGGTGTCGACCGGACCTTCCTACATCGATATCGGGCCTACCTACGATCGCAAGATGGTGGCCGAAGCGGCCAACAAGGTTCGCGGCTCGGGCTACGTGCCGTCCGAAATCTTCAAGATGATGGAGAACTCGCAAGGTCCCGGCGACGTTCGCGGGCGCGCGCAAATGGCGTTCTATACCGCCTACGACATCCTCGCGCAGCTCGAGAACGTGGCCAACCGTCGCAAGGCGGTGCTGTATATCAGCACCGGGTACGATTTCGATCCGTTTGCCGAAGGCCGCGCCAGCAAGGACCGGGTGCTGGGTGGCCGCTACGGCGACATCGTCGGCGAGTTGATCGAGGAAGACAACCCCTATTTCTCAATGGGCCGCGTCACCGCCGATATCGAACTCTTCCGGCTGACGCGCGAACTCACGCTGGCGGCGAATCGCGCCAACGCGTCGATCTATACCATCGATCCGCGCGGGCTCGCCGGCATCGTCGATGTCGGCCAGTACGTCGACCAGAGTTCGTGGCGCACCTACATTCAGAAAACCACCAGCTCGCTCAAGTTCCTGGCGGAAGAAACCGGCGGCTTTGCGATTGTCGACACCAATGATTTCGAAGGCGCGCTCAAACGCGTCGATGCGGAGACGAGCGACTATTATGTGCTCGGGTTTTATTCCACCAACCCCGATCCTGCCAAGCGCACGCGGCTGCTCGATATCAAGGTCGGCCGGCCGGGCGTGTCGGTGTTGTCGCGGCGTGCCTATTCGCTGAAGACCGCGGGGCCGCTTCCCGCACCGCCGCCGCTCAAGAAGAAGTAACCACCCTCAGCCATTCGCCGGCCAGCACCCGGTGCGGGCCATTCGCATCGATATAGCGGCGCGCCTCGGCCGCGGTGCGCTCGCGCCCGCCGCTGTTACCGCTCACGAAGTCGCCATACAGCGCCTGCAGCAGCAGCCAACGGCTCTCCAGATCATCGGGCCGCTGCGCCAGCAGTTCGTCGAGCGCGGCAATGGCGTCGGTCCGCCGTCCGACGGCAATGCGGGTGGCGGCAAAAGTTCTGAGCGGCGCCGCATCCAAGGGGCGGTCGCCGATGGCGTTCGCCG
>JBGSYU010000508.1:0-5311 GCA_041750715.1 Lacipirellula sp. | reverse complement strand
GATCGATCCGTCTTTGAAGACGACGACTTCGGCGGCAACAGCGACCGCTTTGAAGCGCCAGCGTCAGCCCAGATCAGCAATGGCATCTTCACACCGTTCGAGGTCGAGCTAGAACGCGACGGCACACGGGAGACCGTGCTCGTCATCGGCGTCATTGCCAGCCGCGTCAGCACCCTTCAGGGGCTGTACACCTCAGAGCAGGCGCTCGATCCCCTGCTGGCAACGACTGACGTAAACAGCTTCTACGTGCGGCTCAGTGACAGCGCAACAATCGACGCCAGCCGGCATAATCCCCCTCCCTCAAAGGTCGAAGAGGGGCCGCGGCGCCGAGGGGCTAGGGGAGGGATTCTCACCCAGCGCGTACCCGCTTCAACCCGCTCCCCAGCACTCCACTCAAGGGGGAGGGAGCCGAAAGATTTTTTCGCGAGGCAACTTTCATGAGTGGTGCTCATTCGCATCGTTCCCGTTCCCCTCTTCCGCGTGGGCTTCCTTGCCGGGTGATTCGTCGCCATGCGACTGCTCTTCGTGCGATTCCGTCCGATGCCCGCCGTCCCCATGCGCCTGCTTCTTCTTAGCCGCCGCCTCCGCCGCGCTCTTCTTCGCCACCGTCTTGGGGTCGTTCAGCACCAGTCGCCGCACCTTGTCTTCCCCCAGCAGCGGGCGTAGCTCATCGCTCAACTTGGCGCACATCGCCGCCAGTCGCGGGTCGGTCAATTCATCTAACGTGCTCGTTCGTACGATGGTTAGCACCGCGTCGTACACCGCGCCCCGATGCACTTCGGCCGCCCGCTCGATCGCGTTCTCGTGCGGCGGCTTCGTCTCCGCGCTCAGCTCGAACTGCAATCGCATCCACACGCGGCCCTGTTGCGCGATCTCCTCGACGAACCCCGACGCCTCGGCCGCCGCCGCGTCGGCCGCGATCGGAATGTCGAACCGGCCGATCGACACGTGCGCCGCCGTTTCCGACGGTAAATCGAATTCCAGCTCGTCCAAATAGTCGACCAGCCGCGCCGACTCCTTCCCGCCACACCCCGCCGCGACGACCAGCGCGCACGCGGCCGCCGCCAGCGGCAAACGCTTCCAACGAACGACGGGCGGCCTCGACATACAGTCCTCTCCTCCAACAAACCATAGCCCGCCCGGCCGCCCTTCCATTCGCGCCCTAGAGTTAAGCGCGAGACTATTTCCGGGGGATGGAGGAAGGATTCTGCCGACTGCGCCCGGCATAACGATCGTCGCGGTATTTCCCAGGAGAACAAACCGCCAAGGACGCCAAATAATACAAGCCAATGCAACCACGACGGCGCGACGGACACGACGAACATTCAGAATGACCAATGACCAAGCACCAATGTCCAAAGCTGGAACCGGGCCTCCTACGTTGGTCATTGGGATTTGGTCATTGGGCATTTCTTCGTCGTGTCCGTCGCGCCGTCGTGGTTGCATTCCTTGGCGCTCGTGGCGTCCTTGGCGGTTCAATACAGAACCCATAAATCGGCATGTTCACCAATAGTTACCAGCGCCGGTTCGCCGCCCTGCTGCTCACCGCTGCGGTCGCGCTGCCCGGCTGCTACGACGTCCAAACGCTGCATCAGAGCCCCGCCGAAGCCGACGACACGGCTGCGATGGAAGAAGTCGACCTGGGCCAGTTTCAGATCACCCTGCCCCACGTCCTAGGCCGGGGCACCGACAGCATCGTCGAGTTCCACGTCTTCGGTTACGTCGCTAGCGACGACCGTACAACCGTCGACCGCGCGCTGGCCACCCGCGGCCCCGAGCTGCGCTGGCGGATGTTACGCTCCGTCCGCGAGCTCGCCGGCGCCGACTTCGACGAACCGCGGCTGGCCAACTTCCGCACTGCCATCGCGGGGGTCATCAACGCCGCTCTAGAAAAGCCGCTCGTAAAGCAGATCGGCTTCTATCAATTCTCGTTCGACACGATCTAGCGCCGAACTTTTCAGAGCAACCGCCAAGGACGCCAAGTAAAGCCGTAAAATGCAACCACGACGGCACGACGGACACGACGAAAATGCAAATGACGAAATCCGAATGACGAATGACGAATGTTTGAAGCGACGCCGGCAGATTGTTCTACATTCGTCATTCGTGCTTCGTCATTAATCCGTCGTGTCCGTCGTGCCGTCGTGGTTGCATTCCTTGGCGCTCTTGGCGTCTTGAGGGTTAAACTTCTCCCTTACCGTGTAACTTTGAGCCCCGGTATCGCCGCTTCCAACTCCGCGATCGCCCCCGGCGTCACCGCCGTCTGCGACACTTGCAGGTCCTTGAGCTTCTTCAGCCCGGCCAGCTTTCGCACTCCCGCGTCGGTCACCATCGTGTTGTCGAGGTTGAGAAACTCCAAGGCTGGCATCTTCGCGACATGATCCAGCGCCGCGTCGTCCGTCTTGGTCGCCCATAAATCGAGATACCGCAGCTTCGCCCCGGTGAGGTGCGACAGCCCGGGCCCCGCCGTTTCCGTCTCGCTCAGGTCGAGCTTCCACAGCTCCTTCATCCCGGCCAAGTGCTGAAGGCCTTCGTCAGTCACCCAGGTGCCGCGGAGGATGAGCTGCTTCATCCCCTCGAGCTTCGCCAGCGGCGCCAGGCCGTTGTCGGTGATCGTCACCCGCAGCAGGTTCAGGTCGTCCAGCGCGGTGATTTCGCCAATTGCGGCCATGCCGTCGTCGGTCACCTTCGCGTCTTCGAGGTGCAGCCCCTTGAGCTTCTTCAGACCCGTCAGGTGCAACACCCCTTCGTCGGTGATCGCCGGGCTGCGAAATTTCAAACTGGCTAGCTCCGTCATGGCGCCGATCGTTTTCAGCGCCGCATCGCCCAAGGTGCAGCCTCGCAGGTCGAACAACCGCAACTTTTTTAGCGGCGCCAGCGTCGCCACGCCTTCGTCCGTCACCTTCGTATACGGCAAGCTGAGGTGGGTCAGATTCGTCATCGCCGCCACATGCGTCATCCCCACATTGGTGAGCCGCGCCGACCGATGCAAATTCAACTGCCGCAGCCCCTTTAGCGGCTGAAGTCCCTGTAGCCCCTCATCGGTAACGGCCGTGTTCTTCAGGGTGAGCGACTGAAGCTTCGTCAGCCCCGCCAACGGCCCCAGCGACGCATCGTCGATCGCCGAGCCCCACAGCACGAGCGTCTGCAGCTCCGGCAGCGTCGACACCAGCGCCACGTCGGCCGCCGTCGCCTCGGCGTTCGCCAAGTCGACCGCGACGATGGTCCCCGCCGCGTCCTTTTGCAGCGTGCCGCGAAGCTCCGCCACGCGATCCTCCACCGCCCCCCCCGCCGCCGTCCGGGACGCCAGCGACAACACAACCGCCGACAGTATCGCAAACCGCATGATCCAGTTCTCCCACGCTTCGCTGCCAAGAATGCACGCTGCCCGAGGCATCCAGTCTAGCCTCCCACCGCCCATAGTGAACCCTGCCGCTACGACTCCCATTTCATGTTCCTTGCCACCAGCCTGCCCCACGGTTAAATTCAAGGCACACCCTCCTTCCAAAGGCATCCCACCATGCAACCGCAAAAACGCACCTCCCAGAACCTCGCCGCCTCCCGCCGCGATTTTCTCCGCACTACCGCCGGCGGAGCCGTCGGCTACTGGGTCGCCGGCGGCATTGCCGCCAAGGTGAGCGCCTCGCCCAACGAGCAACTCCAAATCGCCAGCTTCGGCGTCAACGGCAAGGGCCGTAGCGACGTCTCCAACGCCGCCAAGTTCGGCACGATCTACGCCCTGTGCGACTGCGACCGCTCCTTCCTCGAACTTTCCGCCGGTGCGAACAAAGTCGCCAAGGAAAACACCTTCACCGATTTCCGCGAATTGTTCGACAAGCTCGGCGACCAAATCGACGTCGTCACCGTCAGCACGCCCGATCACACCCACGCCGTCATCCTCGCCAAGGCCCTCAAGGCGAAGAAGCACTGCTACGGCCAAAAGCCCCTCACGCACGACATCTACGAAGCCCGCAAGATTCAAGAGCTCGCTCGCGCCGCCGGCCCCGAGGTCGTCACCCAGATGGGCAACCAAGGCACCGCGCTGGACGCCATGCGCAAGGCCGCCTACCAGGTTCGCGCCGGCCAAATCGGCAAGGTGAAAGAAGTTCACGTTTGGACCAACCGCCCCGTCTGGCCGCAGGGGGAGGCGCGCGGCACCGAGCAGCCCGTCCCGAAGGAACTCGATTGGCAGTCCTGGATCGGCCCGGCCCCGATGCGTCCCTACGCCGACGGCTACCACACCTTCAAATGGCGCGGCTGGTGGGACTTCGGCACTGGCGCCCTGGGCGACATGGCCTGCCACACCGTCAATCTGCCATTCATGGCGCTGAACATGCGCGACCCGACCGCCGTCGAGGCCGAAACCTCCAGCCACGACCACGACAGCTACCCGGCGATGTCTAAGATCCGCTTCGACTTCCCCGCCATCGGCGATCGCCAGGCGTTTACCTTCCACTGGTACGACGGCTCGAACCTCCCGCCCAAGGATCTCTACGCCGACTTTGAAACCCCCGACAAAGACGGCAAGCCCCGCAGCGTCACGACCAGCGGCTGCCTCCTGGTGGGCGACAAGGCCACGATGTACGCCGCCGGCGACTACGCCGATCAAGGCGTGTTCGTGAATAACGACCTCGAGCTGACCGAGGTCGACTACCCCAAGCCGGTCGGCGAACCGGAGCTCGGTCACGTCCAAGAGTTCTACGAAGCGATCGCCGATCCGAAGAACAAAAAGACCGTCTCGAACTTCGCCGACTACGCTGGCCCGTTGACCGAAACGATCCTGCTAGGCAACCTCGCCGTCTGGAAGCAAGGCCCCGTGAAGTGGGACGCCAAGACGCTAACCCCCGACGACCCGAGCCTGATGGCGATCGTGAAGAACGAATACCGCGAAGGCTACGAGCTCTAACCTAAAAAAAGGAGAGCGCCGAAAACAAACGTCCCAGCGCCCTCCATCAAACGTTAGCCGCGACCCGATAGGGGAGCGCTCGCGCCAAAAACCGCGCCGCCCCCAATAACTCAAACCTTCTTCATCGCATCGCGCAAGTCCCGCACCTCGTCGTGACTCGCCTTAACCTTTACGTACTGCCGCTGCAGCACGTCGTACACCGGTGATCCGCTGGCCTCCTTCAACGTGTCCTCGTACAGTTCTTTGATCGCATCCTCGCCGCGCTCGGCCTCGGCCAGCACCGTGTGGGAATCTCCCCCCGTGATCGCCGAACGAGCATTCATCCACGCGCGATGCATTGCCCCCTTGACGGACCCATCGTCCTGCGGCTCCTCCCCGCTGTAGGAAACCACCTTCTGCAGCTCC
>JBGSYU010000507.1:0-1616 GCA_041750715.1 Lacipirellula sp. | reverse complement strand
CAACAGTAGCGTCATTCAGCTCGCTGCCAGCGACTATACGATAACCGTTGCCAATGACTATGGCTCGCCGGCATCCGATCTGTTTAGCGTTGATTACAATTATGACACTGCCAACGGTGTCACGCCCGAGCAGATCAAGGTGAATGACATCCCCTGGTCGGGTTCCCGGGCATTCATCAAGGTCGAACTCAGTTGGGATGCTGCCACGTTCGTCGGCCTCGACGAGCCGAAACTTACCGCTGATCGGCCGGCGACACCGGATTTTGGTATCATGGCGTTCGTCGGCAGCACCGGTACGCCACGGCTCTTTTCCGCGACCTCGATTTCTGCAATCGTGCCGCCAGCGGGCGATTACAACCGTGATGGCAAACTGGATATGCACGACCACGTCGAATGGAGCAAAGTCTTTGGGCGTACGGAGTCACCATACTTGTACGCAGATGGAAACCAGAACGCCATTGTCGATGCGGCTGATTACGTCGTGTGGCGAAAGGGGGCCGTTCCGGCCGCCGCCGGCTCGGCGCTGGTCCCGGAACCAAGCGCTTTGGCCATGATCATCCCCGGGTTGATGCTATTGGCTCGGAGAACGAAGCTATGACATCGCGACGAGCAGGTACGTTAATCGAATTGATGATCGTTATCTCCACGATCAGTACCATGGGCACGCTGCTTTTGCCAGCCATACAACTGGCGCGCGAGTCGTCGCGCGTTAACGCGTGCCGCAACAATCTCCATCAAGTCGGCATCGCACTTGCGAATTACGAGTCCGCTCATCGGCACTTTCCCCGTGGAGCCGAAGGACGCTACGACCGGTTACTCTCGCCGACGATTATGTACGGACTGTCGTGGTGGGCCGATACCCTGCCCTATTTCGAAGCAGCCGATATTGCAGACCGACTGGACCGCCGCGGAGCAAACACCGGCTGGGTCCATCTTAATGCCCACAATGGCAAGTTGGCCCACGGATTTGCGCCCAGCCATTGGTTCTGCCCGTCCAGTAGCGTCGATCGATTCGTTAAATCGAGCGATTATCAAATCGCCGCCCCTTCGTATGCGGGCATCTCGGGTGCAACGAGCCACGAAGGGTTCGCCGAATCCCGGGTCAACCGTTGCTGCCGCAGCGAAGGCGAGATCTCGGCGGGGGGCGTGCTGATTCCCAACGACGTTATTCGTTCGCGACAAATTACCGACGGCCTCGGCAGCACCTTGCTCGTCGGTGAGCAGTCGGACTTTGCCTACACGGCAGCGGGCCAGCCAACGAAGATCGGCGCCGCTTTCATAAAAGGCTGGCTCGCCGGTACAGTTACGTTAGGCGTGCCGCCGCACTATATCGACTGGCTGGCCCCCTCGTATAACCTTACCACGGTGCGATACCGCCTCAATGAGCATCGCTATGATCTGCCAGGCATTTACATCGACGTCGGCGCCAACAATCCCCTGTTGTCGCCGCACCCCGGAGTGGTGAACCTGTTGTACTGCGATGGCTCAGTCCGCGCCGTCAATGATTCGCTGGAACTAGACGTGCTAAAGTCGCTCGCTACCCGCGATGATTCCGCGCTATTCGCACCGTGACACAGATAGCAAGTCGTTTCAGCGTGCTTCTATTCTGTCAACAT
>JBGSYU010000506.1:0-2819 GCA_041750715.1 Lacipirellula sp. | reverse complement strand
TCGTTCCGCCTAAGTACCCCCGCGGCGACGACGCCGACGAGGAAACCGCCTCGCGGCGGAGCCAGTTGGTGCTGTGGATGACCTCGCGCGACAACCAGTTTTTCTCCCGCGCCGCGGTGAACTGGGCGTGGTCGCACCTGTTCGGCCAGCCGCTGGTCGCGACGCTCGACGACGCCGACGCCCACGGCCGCTCACGGCTTAGCGCCTCCCCCACCACCAACTCCCAACTTCTTAACGAGCTTGCCGATTACTTCGTCCGCTCGGGGTTCGACATGCAGCAGCTTTGGCGAACGCTGGCCGCGACGCGCGCCTATCAACTGTCGAGTCGCCACGACGATCCCGAGTCGGCGCCGCCCGATCTGTTTGCCCGCATGCTACCCAAGCCGCTCACGCCCGAGCAGTTGTTCGACAGCTTTGTGCTGCTCGCCCCCTCCGTAACCGGCGCCGCGGCGCCGACGGCGGCGATCAACGCCACTGCCAGTAGTCTCGATGAAGACCCGACGAGGGTGGAGTTCGTCCGCCGCATGCGGCCGCCGCCCGGCGAGAGAACCGAGTTCCGCGCAGGCACGCTCCAAGCGCTCATGCTGATGAACGGCCGCGCGACCAGCGGGGTGACGGCGCCGGAGAACAGCAACTTGCTCGGCGCGCTCGAAGCGCCCTTTATGAAGAACGGCGACCGGATCGAAGCGTTGTTCCTTGCGACGCTCTCACGCGGTCCAGATGACAGCGAACGCGAGATGTTCACCGAGGCCCTCACTCAATGTAAAACGCCCGCGGAGCGCAGTGGCGCCCTTAGCGATATGTTTTGGGCGCTGCTCAACAGCACTGAGTTTGCGTTTAACCATTAACGAACGAAGGGCAACGTTAAATTCCGTCATTCTGAGCAGAGCGAAGAATCTGGCGTGACGCTAGATCCTTCGCTCCGCTCAGGATGACGAACTGAAGCGCTTGTTTGTAAAATTAAGGACCGTTCAATGTCCGACCACTACACGATCCACCGTCGCGAGATGATGCAACAGTTCGGCCTCGGCATCCTCGGCACGACGTGCGCCAGTTGGCTGCCGGGGCTCGCCGCGGAAGTTGCCGCCAGCCCGAAGCGTAAGGGGCACTGCATTCTCCTGTGGATGGCCGGCGGGCCGAGTCAGACCGACACCTTCGACATGAAGCCTGGCCACGCCAACGGCGGCGAGTTTAAAGAAGTCGCCACGGCCGCGCCGGGCCTTCGATTCAGCGAGCACCTGCCCAAGCTCGCTCAGATGGCCGATCGCCTCGCGGTGGTTCGCTCGCTCACCACGAAAGAAGGGGACCACGAACGCGGCGCCCACCTCGTACGCACCGGGCATCCGCCGATGGGCGAAGTGGCGTACCCGTCGATCGCCTGCTCGCTTGCCAAGGAGCTCGACGTTCAGGCGACGAGCCTGCCCAGCTATGTAAGCGTCGCTCCGCCGCTGCAAATCAGCCCGGCCGCGTTCGGCCCTGGCTTTCTTGGCCCGAGGTATGCCCCGGCGATCGTCGGCGGTCAGGGCGGTCAGACGCCTCAAGTGGTTCAGACTCTGCTCGGTGGCCCGCGATTCGCCGAACTGAAACTCGACGACCTGGAGCTTCCCGCCGGCGTGAATGAGCTTCAGGCCACCCGCCGGATGAAGCTGTGGAATGCCATGGAGCGAAAGTTCCTGCACGACCGCAGCGCCGCGTCCTTCGCCGCCCACAACGCCCTCTACCGCAAGGCCGCCGATCTGATGCGGCCCGAAGTTCGCGCGGCGTTCGATCTCACCGAAGAGTCGGACGACATTCGGAAGAAATACGGGCCTGGCCTGTTTGGCCAGGGGTGCGTGCTGGCCCGGCGACTGGTGGAACGCGGCGTTCCGTTCGTCGAAGTCGCCCTGGGCGACGGGCTCGGCTGGGACACGCACGCCGACAACTTTAACAAGGTCAAGCAGCTTTCTGGCGAGCTCGACGCCGGTTGGGCCACGCTGATGCAAGAGCTGGACGACCGGGGCCTGCTGGAAAGCACGACGATCCTCTGGATGGGCGAGTTCGGCCGCACGCCGGTGATTAACCCGACGGCCGGCCGCGATCACTTCCCCGCGGCATGGTCGTGCGTGTTCGCTGGCGGCGGTATTAGCGGCGGAGGGGCCTACGGCCGCACCAGCGCCGATGGAATGACGGTGGAAGAGGGCCAGGCGACCATTGGCGACGTGCAGGCGACGCTCTGCACTGCGCTGGGCGTACCGCCCGGCAGCGAAAACTTCACCGCGGGTCGGCCGATTAAAATCGCTGAAGGTAAGCCGATCGCGGAAATCTTGTCCTGAGAAGTCGTCTAGGCCATGTCAACACAGACTTCGATCCGGCTCCTTCTCGTCACCGCATCAATTTTCGGTTGCCGCGACGCGCCGCCGCCCACGCCCTCCTCCCCCAAAGCGAGATTAGTCAACGCCACCGCCGCCGCTAGTGGATTAGCGCCGCCCCATCACATCGATCTCCCCCGTCTCGAAGTGCCCACGCCGCCCCCTCAGCCCCCGCCCCCCGAGCGGCTCGCCATCCTCACGCCCGGCGGCCCGCTGCTGATCGACGTGCAGCTCACCGTCGACGGCCGCCCCTATTCCCAAGACTTCGAGGCCGAGCTCGATAAGGTCCTCGCCGCCGCCGACTCCAGCGGCGACGATCGCCACACCTGGCAAGAGCTGATCGACAACGCCGAGTTTCTCAAAACTCCGCTAGCCAATGCGGAAAGCGCGACCGGCCCACAGAAGCAGAAATGGATTCAGGACTACGACTTGAACGACAACGATTACATTGAGCGCGGCGAAGCGGCCGCG
>JBGSYU010000505.1:0-6053 GCA_041750715.1 Lacipirellula sp. | reverse complement strand
GAGCTGCGTGTTGTTCCGCCGCGTCGGGACGACCAGCGGCCGCAGGCGGTCGCTGCGGTCGCCCATGCCGGCGGCTTGGGCCAGCTTACGGCTGTGAAGTTGTTCGTGGGTCCAGCCCTCTTTGCGGATGCGGTCGGCGGCGTCGCGTCCGTTGGTGGCGAGACCCGCCTGCTGGCCCATCTCGCAGATCGCCCCGGCGATCGAAGCGGCCGCGGTGATGGCGAGTTCCGAGCGCACCGGTTCATGCCGTGCGTCGAACGACTGCTCGTGAAAATCCAAGAGGATTGTCGCGCCGGCGATGGTGGACGGCTCATAAATCTTGCTGTGGAGCAATCCCGTGCGGGCGGTCGCGCCCCAGTGAATGCGGTTGAGCGGGTCGCCCGATTGGTACGCGCGCACGCCGGCGATGCGCGTCGGGTCTTCGAACAGCCGGTGCGTCATCCGCACTTCGCCGATCGGCCGGCGCGAGGCGACGTCGAACCCGGACAGCGGTATCACCTCCGGCAGCGCGAGCAGAAAGCT
Organism: Lacipirellula sp.; assembly: GCA_041750715.1. Lineage (GTDB taxonomy): Bacteria > Planctomycetota > Planctomycetia > Pirellulales > Lacipirellulaceae > Lacipirellula. The sequence continues at coordinate 5,531 of JBGSYU010000505.1, read as the reverse complement.
CGGTTCGCTCAAGATTCGATAGCGGCGATACAGGCCGAACACGTCGCCCGTCTCCGCGACCAGCGGGCCAATTTGATAATAGCCCCGACGGTTGCACTTCACCTGGTAGAGCAGCGTCTTGCGGGCCCGGCCGCGGAAGGAAACCAGTTGCAAGCGTCGCCCCGTCACTTGCAAATTCGGCGGATCGAAAACGAGCGCCCGCCGCGGCAGCAAGTCTTCCAGCAGCAACCACGGCACGGGCAACCAACTCTTATTCTCGAGCACCGTGACCACGGCGACCGACTCGCCGATCTTCACGCGCTCGCGGCTGACGTCGCGAGTCGCGGTGAGGTGACCGGACCAGGCGTCGGCCAACTTGCGGCTGACGGCGATCACGCCAATGAGCGCGTACATGGCGTAGGCCAACAGGCCAAGGTCGAGCACGATCGCCAGCAAGAGAACGGCGGCTGCGGCGATGAGCCAACGCATAGTCGTTCAACTTTTCCCCGTTCCGCTCACACGGTAAACGGCGTCATCCTGAGCGGAGCGAAGGATCTGGCGGCGCGCTAGATTCTTCGCTCCGCTCAGAATGACTGTAACTACGTCATCCTCGTTCGGGCACTACACGCGCGGCCGGCGCTTCAATCAGCGGCACTTTGGTCTCGTCGAGAATATCAGTAAGAATCTCCGAAACGCTCACATTCTGCAGCCGGCTTTCCGGTTGCAAAATAATGCGGTGGGCCAGCACCGAGGGCACGACCTGCTTCACGTCGTCCGGTTCGACGTATGCGCGTCCGCGGACAGCCGCGACAGCTTGCGACGTGCGATAGAGCGCGATCGACGCCCGCGGGCTGCCGCCGAGGCGTACGTCGTGATGGGCGCGCGTCGCGTGGACGATCTCGGTGATGTAACGACGAATCTTCGCGTCGACATGCACCGTGCGCACGGCCCGCTGGCAGGCGACGAGCTGCTCGGCAGTGATCACCGGTTGCAGCTTCTCCAGCGGATGCTCGCGCTTGAGCATGTCGAGCATCTGCGATTCTTCGTCGAGCGAGGGGTAGCCCAGCGACAGCTTCACCAGGAACCGGTCGAGCTGCGCTTCGGGCAGCGGGAACGTGCCTTCGTGGTCGATCGGGTTTTGCGTGGCGATGAGCAGAAACGGCGGCTTCAAGCGGTGGGTCTCGCCGTCGATCGTCACCGAACTTTCGGCCATCGCCTCCAGCAGCGAGCTTTGCGTGCGGGGCGTCGCGCGGTTGATTTCGTCGGCCAGCACCAACTGGGCGAACAGCGGACCAGGGCGGAATTGAAATTCGCTCGTCTTCTGATTGAAAATCGACCCGCCGCTCACGTCGGTCGGCAGCAGGTCGGGCGTACACTGGATTCGCTTGAACGTGCAGCCCACCGACTTCGCGAACGCCCGGGCCATGATCGTCTTGGCGACGCCGGGCACGTCTTCCAGCAAAACGTGCCCCTCGCAAAACCACGCGACCAGCACCTGCACGATTTGCTGGCGCTTGCCGACGATGACCTGCTCGACATTGGCGATAATCCGCCGACTGACGGCGGTGACGTCGAGCGGCGCGCGGGGCTTTTCGGTTGGGTTCTCGGCCACACCTCTGTTCCTTGGATGAGTGCGGTGGAGTTACGGCGACTCCTGTAGCTTAACCATCCGAAAGGGTGGGAGATACGTTAGGGGTTGATCGTGCGACGCGCTAAGCCGCGAGCGGCCGGTTATTTGAGAAGTTTATTGGCGCCGTCGATGACCTTATCCCAGTCGAGCGCGGGGCCGGGGTCGGTCTTGTTGAGCTGGACGTGGTAGTGGCCCAGCACGCCTTGATACGCTTTCCACTGGGCGTCTTCTAGCTTCTTCGGAATGAGCTCGCCATCGGCGTCTTTAGGATAATCGCACTTAATCTTCGGGAAGATGCGGCACAGCGTGGCCGTTAGCTTGATGAGCGACTCGTATTGCTCGGGCGTGTAGTCGAACTGTACAAGATTCTGTCCTTGGATTTCGCCGACGTGCCACTTGGGGCGTGCCGGGCGGGCGACGAAGCCTTTCGTGCGGACGCCCATTTCGTCGTACGCTCGCGGCGGTCGTAGCGTTGCCCAGGCGCCGTCGTTGACCTCATACCATTTTTCAAGAATGGCTTGATCCTTCACGGGGTAAGCGCCCATGTTGGCGATTTCGACGCCGATCGAGCGTGCGTTTGAAATCGTGGCGTGGCGGGCTCGCTCTTTCAGATCGAGCGTTTGATAAATCGTGCCGTCCACATCGAGCATGAAGTGAACGCTCAGGTTCCGGTGATCGTGCAGCACCTTGAAGCAGGTTTGGCTCGCCGGGCAAACGTCGTAGTGGAGAACGAACTGGTCGACGACTTTCTGCAACAGCGGCAACGGCCAACCGCCGCCGCGAATCGTACTGACTTCTTCGTCGTCCAAACCGTCGAGCCGCATTCCGTACCGCGCGGGTCCGCTGGCGCCAAATTCAGGCAGTTCTCTGACCGTGTCCTCCCAGGAAGATTTATCGAGCGGGCTGAATCGCCGCTCCACGCGGTAGGCGTCATAACCTCTCGGATCGGTCCACAAAACGACCGGCGCCGTGGTGTGAAAGAGCTGGCCGCAGACCATGATCTCATCGCCGGTCCGCTGGAGCTGCTCGCCAACTTCAGCGGCATCGGAAGGAACCGCGAACAGAAACGCTAGGGCGGCAACAACACTTCTTAGGTGGGTCAGTTTCATCGGGCGACCTAGGTTTGTGAAATGCGGTTTAACCACGAAACACACGAAAGGGATTCTTAGCTTTTACGAATTCAACTTTTCGTCTGTTTCGTGTGTTTCGTGGTTAATTCCCGTTCTTTATTCCCAAAGCCGGCGGGCGAAGGCGAACGACGCGAGCCGGGCCGGGTCGTAGTTTTCGTCCTCAGGATCAAAGCTATTCACCGCGACGAACGGCGAGACGGCGTGAATGAACTGATCGTCGCCCAGATACAGGCCGGTGTGGCTGATACGCCCCTGCGGGTTGATGAAGTAAAGCGTGTCGCCGCGGCGCATCGCGGCCCGGCACCAGCGCGTGCCGGTAAGCTGGCCCATATGAAACTGCTGGTTGGCGTCGCGCGGCACCAGGACGCCTGCCGCCGCGAAAGAAACTTGCACGAGGCCAGAGCAGTCGACGCCCGAAGACGTCTTGCCGCCCCACAAGTATTCAGTGCCCAGTAGCTCGCGGGCGCTGGCGCAGACAACGTCGATCTGGTTTCCTGGCGTATCGCGCAGGTCGCACTGGTCGGCGGGGAGCGTTACCTTGTCGCCTGTCGGAAGGGCGCCGACGACGGTTTCACCGCCTTCGCGGACGATCTTCAAGCGGCTCCCGGCAGGAATCAAGACCCCGTCGACGTTTTGATCGGTGCGTACGCAAACTCGCGGACCCGATAGGTAGTCGACGAATTGCTTTTCATCGACCCGCTGCACGTCGCCGGCGGCCACGTACCCGAGATACCCGTCGCCACCGTGGACGAGAAAATGTTCGCCCTCGGCCCGCAGCAGAAACAGCGGCTCGCCGAGGAGGCAGTCGCTGACTACCTCGCGCTCGTCGGGCTCGGCATAGGACAAGCTGTGGGCCGATTTAATAAAGCCGAACTTTTTATCGCCCAGATCTTTATCCGGTAGCGTCTCGATTTTGTTCTCCACGGGCTCGAAACCGAGCGCCGTGAAATACTCGCCGAGGGCGGCGCGAGTTTCGGGGAACTCGACGAACCCGTGCAGTCGGACGCCGTTCTTGCCCTCTGCGACGGCGCCAACCGTGAAGGCGAAGAGCCTTGCATCGTTGGCCGCTTCGTGGCGGAAGTGATCGACGTATTGAGCGAGCCGCTCGTGACTGCCCTTCGACCTCGGCTCGACCTGTTGTGCCAATCGCTTGACATAGGATTTGTCGACCGGTCGGTCGATCTTCCGTGCGGGTTCCTGGGCAATAATGGCGGCAGCGGGAATCGTGAGCAGTAACGCAATGAAATGGAACCGAAGCATGGGCATGACCTTTGACGGGACGCTGCGCATCGTGACGATCGGCGTGGCGTGTTTCAGCTTAGCGGATCGCGACGGGCGCCTTCCAGGGTCACCGTTCGACTTGTTGCGGCAATCGAGAAACCCGTGCGCATTTGGGTAGTGTCCTTAGAATGTGGTGCCGGCTCGTCAGGGGTCAGGACTCGGAAGAAATCTGAACTCCAGCCCACACCTGACTCCTGATGCCTGACTCCTTCAAGCCCCAGCAACACACTACTATTGACGGCTGCGCAGCGAATGAACCTTTGCAGCCCCGGCCTCTGGCCGGGGGTTGGCTTGGATCACGGAAGATTTTCCCGCAGGCTACGCTACCCCCGGGCAAAGCCCGGGGCTTTTTGTTGAACGACGGCTCATTCGCTGCGCAGCCGTCTATAGGACACTACTTGCATTTGGAATGCTTTGAAACGCAACCGAGCGCTCACGGCGCCACGCTAGTTTGCCCGGCTTCGGCGGCGTCGATGTAGCCGTCGCGGCTGAGGTCGGCGTGGGAAAACTGATCGGCCGTGCCGACGAACTCGCGGCGGCTGATTTCGCCGTCGGCGTTGAGGTCGGCGGCGGCGAACCATTTGGGCGGCGCTAAGCCGCGAGCATCGGACGGGGGAACGGACGCAGGGATGTAGAACGATTGTTCCCCCGCCGATTCGCCCCGGACGAAGGCGACGATCATTGAATATGGCAACTCGTTGTCGGCCAGTTCGCGGTCCTGGTTGGCGTCGCGCGCCAACAGGCGATCCCGGACCGTCTTGATTTCGCGCTCGCTCAGCCGGGCGTCGGCATTTGCGTCGAGCTCGCCGAAGACGGCGTCGCTCTGGTCGTGCGCCAGCAGGCGAAGCTGATTGCGATCGCCGGATTGCATGCCGTAGGCGGCCGGGCCGCCGGCTCCGCCTGCGGCAAGATCATGTGCGGAGAGAATGATCCGCGTGCCGCCGACGGAAATAATGACCCGGCCCGGAGAAGTCTGGGCGACGACCTCGACCTCCGCCGCCTGCTGGTCGATGCGCACCGTCGCCGGCGCGTCGGACGAGTCCGTTTTGCCGAAGGCGACGGTAAGTTGCAGGTGCGGTTCGACGTTCAGCAATTCGGCCAGTTCCGTGCGGTCTAGCCAGTCATCGCTATTGGCGTCGAGTTGCGTGCCCAACCGGGTCATCGCGGCGAAGCTTGAGGGGCTCAGGTCTTGCCGCGGCGAGTACATGTCGTTGAGCAGGTATTCCAGGCGATTGACGTCACCGTCCGGTTTCAGATGGAGCGCCGCGAAGTGCTCCGAACCGCTGCGGCCGGCATTCGCCTGGCCGTTGGCCGCCATCAGTTCGTCGCGTAGCGGCATGAGCTCGGCGGCGCTGATCATCAGGTCGTCGTTGGCGTCGAGCGCCAGCAGCGCGTCGGCCGTGTCGCGGATTTCGACGGCGGAAAGCCGGCCGTCGCCGTCCGCGTCGATTAGCGGCCACAGGCGCGAAGTCGCCCGCGGATCGGGGCGGTACGAGCGCGAGCTGCGAACG
>JBGSYU010000504.1:0-1533 GCA_041750715.1 Lacipirellula sp. | reverse complement strand
GTGGCGTGCTTCGGCGCAGATCGAAAAGTCGGTGGGCGTGTCGCTCGTCGAGCCGCTGGCAGCGGGCGCACTCGCCGGCGTCGCCAAGGGCGTCGGCGCCGCTCGGCGCGACGCATCCGCGTCGAGGCTCCAAACTTTTTTGCCGCAGGCTCGACTCGTGGTGGACGTCGGCGAGCGCGAACAGATAGTGACGGTGAACTCGATCGTCGAAGCGCACGCTAGCGAGCAATCCCTCAACGCACGGCAACGCCTAGAGTATGAGATACTCTACCAACCTGCGAGCGAACTAGCGGCGACGGTGTCCGCGGAGCTGTTGGCCAACGAAGGATTGGAACTGTTGCTCGACGGCAAGCCGCTTTCATCCTCGGCGATCGACGTCCAGCCGCTAGCCGGTTCGGCGGGTGGCGAATCGGACGGCGACCTGCGCTTGGTCGTTCGTTTGCCGCAGCCTCTGGAGGGGCGGACGCGGTTGGAGATTGCATCGCATCTGACGCTCGATGATGCACAACTTGCGGGCGCCGCTGCGATCTCCCTACCTTTGGCCTTGCCCGACCAGGGGGCGACCTCTCAAGCAACGGTGACCGCTGCGAGCGTCGGCCGGAGATTCGTGCTGTCCAGCGCAAGCGGCGACAGCCCGTGGGTTGCGGCAGATAACGTGCCGTCGGGCGACGTGGCCGACGGAATTGCACTGCGTGCCAAGGCGACGCGGCCCACGCGGGAACTGACGTTGGTGCTCGAGGCGGCGGGTAGGGCGGCGCCGATTGAAACGCGTATTGAATCGGCGTGGGCGCAAACGTGGGTCGCCGGGGGGATGCGGCAAGACCGCATGGCGTATCGGCTCCGCACGAGCGGATCGCGCGCGGTGCTGCTGAATTCCGCGGGGTTCGACGAGGTTGAAGTGCTGCTCGACGGGCAGGTCGCTGCGGTGGATCGAACGAGGCCAGGCGCTTTGACGGTGCAACTACCCGCCGACGAGGGTGAGCCATGGCACACGATCGAATTGCGGCGGCACACGCCGCTGCGCCTTGGGACTTGGGGCAAGCAAGGCGTGGCATTTCCTCGCGTCGAAGGAGCCGACGCATGGACTCCTTTTTTTTGGCAGCTCATTCTGCCGCCGGAGTTCTCCGCCATCAGGACGCCTGCCGGGATGAGCGCGGAGTATCGACTGGGCTGGCAAGGGCTGCGGTGGGGACGCGAGCCGACGCAATCGCAGGGCGATCTGGAGCAGTGGGCGGCTGCCACCAAAGCGCCGACGCCATCGCCCCAGACGAATCAGTATTTGTATAGCGCGTTTCAGGCGCCGAGGGACGTGGAGTTCGTCGCGGTGCGTCGCGTTTGGATCGTCGTCGCCGCCGGGTTGGCGGCCCTAGCCGTGGGGCTGGCGTGGCTCTACACCCAAGTGGCGCGCTCGGCCGCGTTTTGGCTGGCGTTGTGCATCGTGGCGGCGGGGCTGCTGTTCGCCTATCCCGAGATCGCGGTGTTAATGGTGCAAGCGATTTGCCTGGGCACGGCCCTGACGCTGGTTTCGATGGT
>JBGSYU010000503.1:0-1849 GCA_041750715.1 Lacipirellula sp. | reverse complement strand
CGGCCTGCTGAAGGCAATGGGCGACGCTCCGGCCGCCACGGTCCTCGGGCACGTCAGCACCGCGGTCGGCGTCGCGTGGCTGTTGAGCCTGGTGGGGCTTATCGTCACGCTTGCCTTGCAGTCGCTCGAAAAGCCGCGTCGCGATTCCGACACCTTCCGGTCCCCTCCCGTGGACGGGGAGGGTTAGGGAGGGGTGGCTGCGGTGCGATTGGTAATCCATCGCCGCACCATCCCCCCTCCCCCGCCCTACCCGCCGAGGGGAGGGAGCCGGAGGAATTCGGCCGCGTGCTCTATTCAACCCGACGCCCGCCGCGGCTGATCAGGCTCAGCACGGCCGCGAACAGCGCGGCGCCGATAATCGACCAAATGATCGGAAACGGTCGGCCGGCCACGTCGATCGAAATCAATTCCGGCAAGCCGGCCTCGCGAGCCATCCAGGTGCCCAAGAGGGCGCCGATGAAGCCCAGCGCGATCGAGACCAGACACCCGCCGCGCGACACGCCCACGAGCGCTTGGGCAATGCTGCCGCACACGCCAGCGATCACCAGCAGGATTACGAATTCGACGAGACCCATGGCATTAGCCTTTCGGTGTTGGCGGGAGTCGGCGGCGACTCATTCGAGCGCTTTAAGTTCGTAGCACGCCATCTCCTCGGCGTTGCGGACGTACAGCCGGCCGTGAGCAATCGTGGGATGGTTCCAGGTCTTGCCGTGGATGGCGGCGAAGCGGCCGAGCTCTTCGTGCTTCTCCGGATCGGCGGCCACCAGCACGGCGTCGCCGCTTTCGGAAATGACCACCAGCACCGGCTGGTCGGCCACCAGCAGCACCTGCCCGCTGCCGTAGCGACCCTTCTTCCAGTTGCGCTTGCCGGTCGTGGCGTCGATCGAGCAGAAGATGCTGCCGTCGAAGCCATAGAGGGCGTCGCCGACGCGGACGAAGTCGTTGAAGAACGGCTTCATATCGCGGCTGGTCCATTTCGAGTCGACCTTCCACTGGTCGCCGTCCCGCGACACGCTGGCCCTGATGACGCCGGCGTCGCCGTTGAACGACACCAACAATTGCGAGTCGCCGAGCAAATGCGGCTGCAGCGCGGGCATCGACTGCTCGGCGTTAGTCGCCAGAGTCCACAGCACCTTGCCGGTCGCCGGATCATAGGCGGCGAGCTCGCGATCACCGGCGAACAGCACCTGCTGCTGTCCGCCGAATTCGGCGAGCTGCGGCGAGGAGTAGCTGTGATCTCCTGCAGGCGCGCGCCAGGCTAGCTCGCCTGTCTCCGCGTCGTAGGCGAGCAGTGTGTTCTTATCACTCACTTTGGCCGGGTCCTTTTCCTCCGCTGGCGGGCCATCGCCTACCTTCGCCTTCTTGGGCGGGCCACCTGAGTAATCTCCGCCGCCACCGGCGAAGACGATCGCCTTGCCGTCGACGATCAGCGGCGAGTTGGAGTAACCCCACACGGGCGCCTTCGACGCGCCGTCGGGCGATTGGCCTGTCTTGGAAATGTCGTGCGACCATTTGAGTTCCCCTGTCGCCGCGTCGAGGCAATCGAGCATGCCATTGGCGCCGAGGGAGTAGAGTCGACCGTCCGCAAACGTCGGCGTCGCCCGCGGACCGACGCCGCCCATGGATTCGTCGAAGCGCGTCGGATCCTCGTGCGCCCAGATCTCTTCGCCGGTGTCGGCGTCGAAGCACACAACGGCTTCATTTTGCTCGCGCTGCTCCTGGGTGAACAGCCGATGCCCGACGATCACGATCGACGACCAACCCGGCCCGACGCGGCGCTTCCAAAGTTGCTTGGGCGGCGACTCGTTCCAGTCGGTGGCGATCTTCACACCCTTCACGGCGCCGTCGC
>JBGSYU010000502.1:0-5537 GCA_041750715.1 Lacipirellula sp. | reverse complement strand
GATGCGGGAAGCTTGCCGGCGGCCGCCGGCGACCTGGCGCACAAATCGCTGCGCGAGCGGCTCGAAGTCCATCGGGCCAACCCCTCGTGCGCCGTTTGCCATCAGCGGATGGACCCGCTCGGACTGGCGATGGAGAACTTCGACGCGATCGGTCGTTGGCGAGAATATGACGGCGAAGACCAGATCGACGCCCACGGCGAACTGCCGGACGGGCGAAAACTCGACGGACCGGCGGGCCTTCGCGACGTACTTCTGGCAGATTTTCCGCGGATTCGGCGGTGCATCGCCGAGCGGCTGCTGATTTATTCCCTGGGCCGCGGGCTTGAGCCGACGGATGATTGTACAATTAACGAGATCGTCGCCGCGGCGGAGGCCAATGGCGACACGTTTTCCAGCATGGTGCGGGCGATTGCCAACAGCGCGCCGTTTACGCAACGCAACGACGTCGTTATCGAATCTCCGCACTAACGGGAGTACAAGCAGTATGGTTGCAATCAAGACCACGTTCGATGGAGAGAGAATCGTCCTGCCCGAGGCCTTGCGTGGAGGACCGCCGCAGGAAGTCATTGTCGTCTGCGAAGCGAGTGACTCAGACGCGACCGATCGCTCCTGGCTGAAGGCGCAAGAGCAAACATTCGCCAAAGCGTGGGATAACGACGAGGACGCCGCCTATGACGAGTTATGACGTGGGCGACGTCCAGTTTAAACGCGGCGATGGACGGCGACTTTCGTACGCACGAGGGAGAACGTAACTATGAACCATGCAGCCCCCCTTCAGCGACGCACGTTCCTCCGCGGCCTGGGCACGGCGATGGCGCTACCGTTCATGGAGAGCGCGCTGCCGCGCTCGCTGTGGGCCGCCGGCGCCGCGCCGACCAAAGCCCCGCTGCGGATGGCGTTTCTCTTCATTCCCAACGGCGCTCACATGCCGGCCTGGACGCCCGCCACCGAAGGCGCCGATTTCGCACTGCCCGCGACGCTCGAACCGCTCGCCAAGCTGCGCGACAAATTCATGGTGCTCAGCGGCTTGGCTCACGACACCGGTTTCGCCCACGGCGACGGGCCCGGCGACCATGCCCGCTCGGCGGCCACGTTTCTCACGGGCGTTCATCCCGTGAAGACCGACGGCAAGGGAATTCGCGCGGGGATTTCCGTCGATCAGGTGGCGGCGGAGCAGATCGGCAAGCACACCCGTTTCGCCTCGCTGGAGCTAGGCATCGAAGAAGGCCGCGCCGCGGGTAGCTGCGACAGCGGCTATAGCTGCGCCTATTCGAACAACATTTCTTGGCGGTCGCCCACCGCGCCGACGGGAAAAGAAGTCAATCCGCGCGAGCTGTTCGACCGCCTCTTCGGCGACGGCCGCGCGGAAGACAAATCCCAATCGCGGGCCAAGCGCGATCTGGAGCAAAAGAGCATCCTCGACCTGGTACGGCAAGATGCCCTCGGCTTGCGGCGCCGCCTGGGAACGGACGACGCCCGCAAACTCGACGAGTACCTCACCGGCGTTCGCGAGATTGAATCGCGACTCGAAAACGCGGGCGACGAGCTGTTCGTCGAGGACCGAATGGCTCGCCCCCGCGGCGTGCCGAAGGAGTATGCGAAGCACTCACGCCTGATGGGCGACCTGCTAACCGTGGCCTTGCAAAGCGATCTGACTCGCGTAGCGACCTGGATGTTCGCGAACGAGGGGAGCGACAAGAACTACAAGGAGCTCGACGTCATCGAGGGCCACCACACGCTGTCGCACCATCAGAACATCGCCGAGAAACAGGAAAAAATCGCCAAGATCAATCGCTACCACATGGAGCAGTTCGCGTACTTCCTCGAGCGGCTCAACTCCATCCCCGAGGGCGACGGCACGCTGCTGGACAACACGCTGATCGTCTACGGCAGCGGCATCGGCGACGGCAACGCGCACAATCACGACGATTTGCCGATTCTGCTGGCAGGCGGCGGTAACGTTTCGGACGTTCGACTAAATCGCCATATCCGCTACGCGCCGGGGACGCCGCTGATGAATCTGTATCTCAGCATGCTGCACACGGCCGGCGTCGAGGTCGACGCCTTAGGCGACAGCACGGGGCCGCTCGAAGGACTGAACGCCGTCTAATGGGTAGCCCCGGTTGGCGTTCTCGCCTACCGGGGCTACCCTCAATTCTTGCGACGCGGAATATCCCGTCGCGTTTATCTCGACCTGCGGTATAATCCGGCGATTCATCGAAGCGAGCCGGGCCGTCTCGGCCCCGGCGAAACCCCCTCGGCGGCCACTCCACGAAGGAAACGCCACCCATGAGTCAAACCGAAATCCCCAGCTCCTCCTCGGCGGCCAACGTCACCCGCCCCAACTGGACCGAGATCACCGCCCAGGACTTGTACGACAAGCTCATGGCGCTGGCCCGAAACCTGTGGTGGAGCTGGCATCCGGACGTGGTGAACCTGTTCCGCGATCTCGACCCGGTGCGCTGGCGGCAGATCGACCACAACCCCATCGCCCTGCTGGCGGAGATGACGCCCGAGCAAGTCGCCGAGCGCGCCTCGGAAATGGTGCTGTACACGCGCATCAACCAGGCCCATCGCCGGCTGAAAGAATATCTCAACAACACGCAAACCACCTGGGGCGCCCGCGAGGCCGGCGTGCTGGGCGCCATGCCGGTCGCTTATTTTTCGGCGGAATTCGGCATTCACGAATCCGCGCCTATTTACAGCGGCGGCCTCGGGGTGCTGTCGGGCGATCACATCAAAAGTGCCAGCGGCCTGGGCGTGCCGTTGGTGGCCATCGGGCTGTTTTACGATCAGGGCTATTTCAAGCAGCATCTTAACGACGAAGGCTGGCAAAGCGAGGAATATCTCGACACCAAAGTCGAGAACCTGCCGATGGAGCCGGCCCGCGACGCGAAAGGCCGGGCGATCACCGTCGAAATCGAGACGCGCACCGGCCGGCTGCTCGCCAAGGTGTGGCTCATGTACGTCGGCCGCATCAAGTTGTACTTGCTCGATTGCGACGTCGAGGGCAACAGCCCGGAGGACCGCGCGCTGACTTCGCGGCTGTACGGCGGCGATTTACGGACGCGCATACGGCAGGAGCTGGTGCTGGGCGTCGGCGGCGTCAAGGCGCTGCGGGCGTTACGCATCAAGCCGGGCGTGTACCACCTGAACGAGGGTCACAGCGCGTTCGCGCCGCTGGAGGTCGTTCGCGAACGGATGCACGACGATGGTATTTCGTTCGACGAAGCGCTCCGCGAAACTGCCGCCCACACCGTGTTCACCACGCACACGCCCGTGCCCGCGGGACACGACCGCTTCGACGGCCCGCTGCTGGAGGAGCACCTGGGACCGCTACGCGAAAAGCTGGGCATTTCCTACGAGCAGCTCATGGGCCTGGGCCGCGTCGAGCCGCAGAACGAGCACGAAACATTTTGCATGACGGTCATTGGGCTGAAGCTCTCGCGCCGCGCCAACGCGGTAAGCTCGCTGCACGGCTATGTATCGCGCCGCATGTGGGCGCACCTGTGGCCGTGGCGCGTGGAGGAGGAAATCCCCATCGGCCACATCACCAATGGCGTCCACATCCCCACGTGGCTCGCCAACCCGATGGTCCAGCTTTACGACAAGTACATGGGCCCCGAGTGGCACACCCGCATGGGCGAGCCCGACATCTGGCAAAAAATCTACGCCGTCGATCCCGGCGAGTTGTGGGAAACGCACAACGAGTTGAAGAGCCGGCTGCTGGAATTCGTCCGCCGCCGCGTGAGCCGCCAATCGCGGCGCCGCAACGAAGACCCCGCGGTGATCGAAGCCGCGCGAACCATTCTCGACCCCAACGCGCTGACCATCGGCTTCGCCCGCCGCTTTGCCACCTACAAGCGGGCCGACTTGTTCCTCCAGCAGTTCGAGCAAATGGCCGAGCTGATCGACGACCCGAACCGCCCCGTGCAGTTCGTCTTCGCCGGAAAGGCACACCCGGCCGACGAGCCAGGCAAGCGGCTGATCCAGCGAATCGCGAACCTGCGGCACGATCCGAGGTTCGCGGGGCGCGTGGTGTTCATCGAGGACTACGACATCAATGTCGCCCGCCACATGGTGCAGGGGGTCGACGTGTGGCTGAACAACCCGCGGCGGCCGCTCGAGGCCTCCGGCACTAGCGGGCAGAAGGCCGTGCTCAACGGCGGGCTGAACCTCTCGGTGCTCGACGGCTGGTGGGCCGAGGCCTACAACGGCATGAACGGCTTTTCCATCGGCCACGGCGCCTCGCACGCCAACGTCGAGACCAACGACCTTCGCGACGGCAAGGACCTGATCCGCGTGCTGAGCGAGGAAGTGATTCCGCTGTTCTACGCCCGCGACGCCGATGGGCTGCCGCAGGAGTGGATCGCCCGAATGACCAACTCGATCGCGACGCTCGCGGCGCGGTTCAGCGCGCACCGCATGGTGATCGACTACGTTCAGAAGGCGTACCTGGTGGCGGCCGGCGGTTTAAGCTCCGACATGAGCGTGCGGTAAGAAAAGCTGTCAGCTATCGGCTTTCAGCTCTCAGCCAGAGGGCCGCTTGCGGCTTAGCGCCGCCGTGTGCTCCCAACCAAAAAGCCGCAATGCCCATCACTTCGCCCGACGATGCCGCTCTTGCTAAGCTTTGCGGCGAGCTCGCGGCGCGTGCCGAGGCGCTCGATGAATCGGGCGTCTGGCCGGCCGAGCAGCTTCGGCTGTGCGGCGAATACGGCGTGTACCAGTGGTTCGCCGGCACGCACTGGGGCGGCCAAGCATGGGACCAGGAGCGCGTGCTGCGCGGCTATCTCGCGCTCGCCAGCGCATGCCTCACCACGACGTTCATCCTCACGCAGCGCGAGGGCGCCTGCCGGCGGATTGAAACGTCGGAGAATCAGCCGCTGAAAGAACGGCTGCTGCCCGGGCTCACTCGCGGCGAGCTGTTCGCCACCGTCGGCATCTCGCATCTCACCACGAGCCGGCGGCATGCGGCCACGCCCGTGCTCAAGGCGCGCCGCGTCGAAGGCGGGTTCGAACTGAGCGGCCTGAGCCCGTGGGTGACCGGCGGCGACGCGGCCGATTACATAGTCCTCGGCGCGACGGTGATGAACGGCGACCAGCCGACGGCGGAGCAACTGCTTGCCGCCGTGCCGACGAAGCTCGCCGGGGTGAGCGCCGCGGCGCCGGCGAAGCTGGTGGGCCTGTCGGCAAGTCACACTGGGGCGCTCGTGCTGGACGACGTGTACGTCGCCGAAGAATGGTTGATCGCCGGGCCGGTGGAAAATGTGATGTTGGTGGGCATCGGCGCCAGCACAGGCGGACTGGGCACTTCGACGCTTGCGTTGGGGCTCACGCAAGCTGCGCTCCGCTTTTTGGCAAGTGAATCGAAGCAGCGGCCCGAACTAAAGAATCCATCCGATGCGCTGCATGCCGATTTCGACCTGCTCGAAGCCGACTTGCTGGCGGCGGTGCGCGGCCAGCCGCAGTGCTCCAACGACGACCTGCGCGGGCGGGCCAACAGCCTGGTGCTCCGCTCCACGCAGTCGGCGCTCGCC
>JBGSYU010000501.1:0-3495 GCA_041750715.1 Lacipirellula sp. | reverse complement strand
CGGCTCTTCGATTTCCTTGCGATGGGCGAGAATGCGGAGGTCGGTGGCCGCTTTGTGGGCGCTGGCGGCGATGCCCGCGAGCACGTCGACCACTTGGGCGTCGATCTTGCGCGGGTAAGTTTGCCCGGTGACGGCGTAGGTGGCGTCAAAACCCATCTTCTGGGCGACGCGCTGTTCAAGCTGGCGGACCTTCGCATGGTCGCCGTCGAACAGGTGCAGAAAACTGGCCTGCGTGCCGGTGGTGCCCTTGGCGCTACGCGCCTTAAGTTCGGCGAGGCGGCGCTCGACTTCGGCCAGATCGAGCGCGAGGTCGTATGCCCACAGCGTGGCGCGCTTGCCGACAGTCGTGGGCTGAGCCGGCTGCAAGTGGGTGAACCCGAGCGTCGGCAATGCACGGTGCGTCTTGGCGAACGTCGCCAGCGCGTCGATCGTGCCGGCCAGCCGCCGGGCGACGAGCCGCAGCGACTCGCGGAACAACATCAGATCGGTGTTGCAGTTGACGTACTGGCTCGTCGCGCCCAGGTGGATGATCGGCCGGGCCGTCGGGCACTGGTCGCCATAGGCGTGGACGTGGGCCATCACGTCGTGCCGTAGCTCCCGCTCGTAGCGATCCGCCGTCACAAAGTCGATGTCGTGGATGTGGGCCCGCAGCTCGTCGATTTGCCCCTTCGTAATCGGCAGCCCCAACTCTGCTTCAGCCTCGGCCAGCCACACCCACAATTGTCGCCAAGTGCTGTGCTTACGCTGGGCGCTCCACAGCTCGCTCATTTCGGCGGAGGCATAGCGAGTTTCGAGCGGGTTTTCATAGCGATCGTGGGGCATGAAGAATGTTCTCACGCAAAGGCGCAAAGGCGCAAAGAATTCATCGGCAATCATCTATTGTAACTGCAAACGACCGCAATCGTGAGCCGTGCCCCGCCTTCATCAGGACAACTGCAAAGTCCCGCGCGCAAGGTCATTCTGAGGTACTCCGAAGAATCTGGCCGGACTCTTCGGAGTACCTCAGAGTGACAGCTTCCGGACTTTTCAGTTTTCCTGCCGCATTCATTTCTTCGCGCTTTTTGCGCCTTTGCGTGAGGTTCTTGTTGGACCTCTCACATGTTCGTAAGATCATCCTCGCCGCCGCTGCCCACCAGCTTGTCGAGGGCGGCGGCTATGGCCGCGACGTGCTCGCGGGGCGGGTCTTTACGCAGATACACGCGGCACATGCGGTGGGCGATCGGAAGCTGCCGGAAGAGCTGATCGTCGTCGAGTCGCCTGGTCGCGCCGCCCGTCGTGTAGAGAAAATTCTGGCCCGCAGTGGCGCGGCTTTCATGCGGCCGATAGATGTGCCGCGGCAGGTCGATTTGCATCTCGACGCCCGCCATGTCCGGCGGCAGCGTGCGGCGGATCGCCTGCTCCACCAGCACACTGTCGCTGAAGATGCTCGACTGCTCGGCGTCGCCGGGGCCGAACGTGAGGTTGCGCTCGTAGACGGCGTCCCAATCGACCTGTCGCTGAAGTAGCCGTTGCCAGCGCTCGCCCAATGCCCGCTGCTGCGGGTCGGCGCTCTTGTGCCAACGGGCCACGTCGACCAGCAGCGACCATTCGGTGAAGCCCTGGTATTCGCCTAGGTATTCGAGCGGATTACCGGGGAAGAGCAGGTGCTTGCTGTCGCGGAAGAGGCCTTCGAGCGTCTTGTCGATCGCGCGGACGGTGCGGTGGAAGTAGACGGCGCGGAACAGCTCGCTCTTGGTCTGCATGAAGCGGAGCAGGGCGTTCAACCCGCGATGATGAATCGTGAGGCCGCGTTCGCTAAAAAAGCTGTAGCGGAGCAGGCGGTCGAGATCGTAGGCCCGCGTGCTGTAGCCCGACATGAACGCGTCACGCAGAACGAAATCCATGTTGTCGACCGTGTAAAGGCCGCAGAACAGACTGCGAAGCAGCGCGAGCCAGCGCGGTTGGGTGTGCTGATCCTGGTCGGCGGGCCGAGTGATGAGCCACGCGATTTGCGAGGGGACAATCTGCTCGCCCGCCTCCAACTCGCTGTTGGGGCAGCGGCGGATGCCGCGTAACAGGTCGCCCAGCTCGTGCGTAATGATATGGGCGCCCAGCGTCTCATGCGTCAGCCGCGAGCCATCGCTCTGGCGGAAGCCGCTCAAAAAATGGGCGTCGAAGAAGTGGCCAAACGGCCCGTGCCCCACATCGTGCAGCAGCGCCGCCAGCCGCATCGTGCATTCGACGAACCCGCGGCTCGGCGTATCGGGGCAGACTTCCTTCAGACTGGTGTGCAGGGCCGCAACCGCGCGGCTGGCCATATGCATCGTGCCCACGACATGCTGAAACCGCGTGTGCTCCGCCGAGGGATAAACCCACCACGCGGTCTGCAACTGATGAATCTGCCGCAGCCGCTGCAACCACGGATGATCGAGCAGCATCCGCTCCGACGTCTCGCCGGCGTCGACGACCGAAATGAACGGGATGTAGCCGTGAATCGGATCGTGGCACAGGCTTTCCCGCTGGATATGCTGCATGATGGGAACATTGTCCCAGCGATGGCAAAACCCTTCAATGGGGCGCCGGCGGCGCGGGCCACCCTACGCCGTTACCGTGAGCCGTTTAGCCGTCCCGGAGGGACGCCGCGATAATAGCCCAGCGTTTCAACGCTGGGGTCGCGATTGGAATGTACCTCGGCAGTCCCGGAGGGACGACTGAAGTTCAGCCGTCCCTTCCGGGACTATCGATCGCAAAATTATCCGCCTTCCCAGCGTTGAAACGCTGGGCTATTTTCATGACGTCCCTACCGGGATGAGAGGCCCGACGCGCCGACCGAAAAGCATCGACGCTTCCCACAAAGGTTAACGGCGTAGGGCGCCACCCGCCGGGCTAGCTACGGCAACGCAGCGCTGCAGTGCCTCGTTAGGCGAGGCCGGTATAGCGGCAAAGTGACCACACGCGACAATCGCCGCAATGGGGATCTTCCGGCTCCGCCTCGCGCAACTTCGCCGAAACGTCGAGCGCGCGCGGAATGTCATCCAGCAGACCGTACCGGTTGACCTCTGAAGGATCGAAAATCGCCGGAAAGCGTCCGCAGTTGGTCAGCACGCTAACTGAATCGTAGGAGTCGAGAACATCGTAACCGCAAAACTCGAATCCGGTTGGCGCTAGGGTTGGCGAATCGGGGCGTTCGATAAGCGAAAGCAAATTGTGCTGAGTCCGGTCGTAGGCGATGCGGCGTTTGAGATACTCATAATCGTGAAAGAGGAAAGTCTTGAAATCAGCATGGATGTTGTACTGCCAATCCTCGTCAATCAGTTCTTCTAGCAACCGCGGGCAGAGCATCTCGTCTGTCGACACCAACTCCGAAATGTGGTGGAAGCCCGACCACTGAATATAGTTGGACCATGACTCCCCGCATGAGGGACCGAAACGCCGGTGCGCTGCGAACATCTGCATGGACCTGCCTCGACGCCTAACGATAAAGCTCAGTTGCCCGCCCTCAAGTGGGCGGATGAT
>JBGSYU010000500.1:0-7171 GCA_041750715.1 Lacipirellula sp. | reverse complement strand
CGAAGACGGGGATGAGGACGAGCTCGAAGAAGTCGGCGACAACGGGCGCTCGGCCCGACGACCCGGCAATGGAGGCGGGGGCGGCGGACGCACCGCACAGAAACGGGTGAGGCCCGGCGTGCGGCCGCGGATCAAGCCGCCGATTCAGGACATTTTCCGTCGCGGCGACGAAATTCTCGTGCAGGGCATCAAGGAAGGCAGGGGCCCGAAGGGGCCGACGCTGTCGACGTACATCAGCATCCCCGGGCGGTACCTGGTGCTCATGCCCGCGCTGGGGCGGATCGGCGTTTCGCGGAAGATTGAAGACGACGACGCTCGCCGCCGGCTGCGCGATATCCTACGCGAGCTGAACCCGCCGAAGGGACTGGGGTTCATCGTGCGCACCGCCGGGACCGACCGGACGAAGAAGGAGCTGTCGCGCGACCTGGCGTACCTGGTGCGGCTGTGGAAGGTGATCGTGCGGCGAATCAAGAAGGCGCCGGCGCCGTGCGACATTTACGAAGAGTCCGACATGATCATTCGGACCATTCGCGACATCTTCACCAGCGAGGTCGACGGCATTTACATCGACCAGCCCGAGGCGTTCGAGCGGGCGAAAGAGTTCTTGCAGATCGTGATGCCGCGGTACGTGAGCCGCCTGCAGTTGTACGAGGGCAAGGAGCCGCTGTTTCACAAGTACAAGCTGGACGACGAGATCGCGCGGATCAACCAGCGCAAGGTACCGCTGCGCGGCGGGGGGTCGCTGGTGATCGACCAAACCGAGGCGCTGGTGGCGATCGACGTGAACAGCGGCAGCTTCCGCACCGACGGCGGAGCCGAGGAATCGGCGTTCGCCCTGAACCAAATCGCGGCCCGCGAGATCGCCCGGCAACTACGGCTGCGCGACCTGGGCGGCGTGGTGGTGAACGACTTCATCGACATGCGTAAAGACCGCCATCGGCGGATCGTCGAGCGGACCCTGCGCGACGCGGTGCGGCGCGATCGGGCCCGGACGAAAATTCTGCGGATCAGCCCGTTCGGCCTCATCGAGATGACGCGGCAGCGGATTCGGCCGAGCCTGAAGCGGAGCGTGTACAAGGAGTGTCCGGCGTGTACCGGCTCGGGCCTGGTGAAGAGCGCCGAGAGCATGGCGATCGAGGTGATCCGCAAGCTGATCATGTGCGCCCAACACGCCAGCGTGGCCCGCATCGCGGTGACGGTCGAGGAAGAGGTGGCGAGCTACATCAACAACCGCAAGCGCCGCGAGCTAACGCGTATGGAGGACGAGCACACCGTGCAGGTGCTGGTCATTAGCCGAGAGGATTTGTCGCCGGAGTTTTTGAAGTTTGATTGCGAGGATGCTGGCGGGCGGGAGGTAAGGGTGGAGGGGATGTAGGTCGTGGCATGCGCCAAATCAACGATTATTTGCTGTGGATTGGAAACGTTGGAGATGTTCGCGACACCAGTTCATTGTTCGCGGCCGACATCCGCGCGGTCATCGATTTGGCCGCGAATGAACCGGTCGCAACGATTCCACGCGAACTCATTTATTGCCGATTTCCGCTAGTGGACGGCGCGGGGAACCCGCCCTGGTTGTTACGCGCCGCTTTTGAAACGGTCAGACGCTTGTTGCGCGCGGGCGTTCCAACGTTGGTTGCTTGCGGCGCTGGCATGAGCCGATCGCCGGCAGTTGCCGCAGCCGCGTTGGCATCGGTCCGAGATTGCTCTCACGCAGAGGCATTGGCGTTTGTTTGCCAAGGCGGAGTGGCAGACGTTTCTCCAGGCTTATGGTCCGAAATCGAATCGGCGATGGTTGAACCGTAGGACTCGTTCTTGCCGGATTTTGCCAACGTGTCAGTACAATCGCTTGCTTCAAAACACTTCGACTCGAATCCTCTGCCCCACGGCGGCGGCCAGTTTCTTGTCGCAGGTGGCTAGCGGGGCGTCTAGAACTTCGGATAGCGCGACATAGGCGGCATCGTAACCTTTGAGGTAAGCGCGCCATTGCCAGATGCGGTCGATTAGATCGGTGTGTAGATGTCGCACAATTGACAAATCTTGAAGCGTTTCGATAGCTTCATCTCCGCGGTCCGTCGATAGCTTCCCTGCGAGCCAGTACTTTCGCAGGACGTGGCACACTTCCACGTCCAGCAGGGCAGGGGCCGCGAGAGGTTCCGTGCCGCCGAGCAACCGCTGGGAGATGACTCCGCCAGTCGGCGTGTTGAGCAGCGTTTCAATCACGCATGAAGCGTCGACTACGACCATCGACGCTCGCGTTCTTCGCGCAGGACGTCGGCGGGTGAAACGTCGACCTCCACGGGCTCAAGACGCTTCAATCGCTCGAGCATCTCCTCGCGAGTCGGAAGCCCAGCGATGCGTTCCAATTCGCCGATCAGATACTCGGAAAGCGAAGTTCCCGCCTTCGACGCCCTTGCCTTTAGCGTGGCGTGAACTTTCTCGGGTACATGCCGGATTTGGATCATCTTGGTGGCCATGCTGGAAATATAGCTGCATGTGCATCACATGCAATGTCTGTCTCGCGTCACCCCCTCGGCGCGGGGCGGGAAATCAGGTAGGTTACAAGGCTCGTTTGGGCGATTTTCTGCACATTTTATGTCACGATATCTTCGGGTAGGAACCATGTACGCGATTATTTCCGACAGCGGGCGTCAGATCAAAGTGGAGCAGGGGCAGGAACTGTTGGTCGATTACCGCGACATTGCCGCGGGCGAGAACATCACCTTCGACCGCGTGATGGCCGTGAGCGACGGCTCCGGCGACCTAAAGCTGGGCGCCCCCCTGGTGAGCGGCGCCAGCGTCGTGGCCGAAGTGCTCGGCCCGGAAAAGGGCCCGAAGCTGACCGTGCAGAAGATGCGCCGGCGGAAGAATTTCCGCAAGAAGACGGGGCACCGCTCGGTGTGTACGAAGATTCGCATCAGCTCGATCACCGGGTAGGCCAGGATCTGTGGCCGGACGCAGTCGTAGGTTAGACGTTCAGCCTGACTCAAGTCCAGTGCTGGGCATTCTTCCACAGGGCCGATCAGTTATTCAAGCGGAGTAACGTGGCGTGGAGCGGGGCAATGCACTTCACCACGCCCATCGAAGTACCTCTGAGCGTGCCACCCCGTCTCGCCTAGCTTGAACAACTGATCGGCCCTGCAATCTTCCGTGGGGCCGTCAGCCTGGAAAGGCTGACCTACGGCGCCCTGGGGCGCCGATATTACTTCCGCTGCGAATTTTCGCGGCGTCGTGCGGATTCGCCGCGAGGGCGGTCCTCTATTCCAACAGGCTCACAATCAAGCACTTGGCCGGTGCTTGCGCGCTGCTTCACCTGGCGACTCCGTAACGTCGCGGCGACGAAGTGCGCCAGCGGACCCATTCGAGGGAGCGCATTTCCATGGAAATTCATGCCGTTTTGATCAATCTACGGCGATCGCCCGATCGCCTCGAATTTCAGCGCCAGCAGCTCGCTCGGCTGGGCATTCGCTTCGAGCGGTTGGAGGCCGTCGACGGCCAGTCGATTTCCGATCTCGAGTTCCGCACGCGTTCGCGGCATTGGCTGCGACCGCTGGGCCGCAACGAGATCGGTTGCTTCTTGAGTCATCGGCTCGCCTGGCAGCGCGTCGTCGCCGAGCAGCGGCCGATGCTGATCTTGGAAGACGACGTCGTGCTCTCGGACAATCTCACGGCAGTCCTCGCGGGCTTGACGCTGTCGAAGGAATCGGCGGTTTACAACCTGGAAACGACGATCGGCCGCAAGCTCCTCTCGCTGTGGACGACCGACTCGTTGCCGCTGGGATACTGCACCCGCAAGATTCACCGCGACTCCGGCGGTTCGGGCGCCTACGTCATCGCGCCCAAGATGGCGGAAATCTGTCTGAAGCGCGCCGAGCGCCACACGGCCCCGTCCGACGCCTTTCTCAACGCGATGCCTCGACTGCAAATCGAGCCGGCGCTGGCCCTGCAAATATTCCTGTTGCCGGCGCAGTTGAAAGGCGACCTGCGGACCGTTTGTGCCTCGACGATCGCTCGCACCACCGACGATTCGTCGCCGTTGCACAAGCTGGTCCGCCGCCCTCGGATGAAGCTGCGGCGGCTGATCTCAAATTTGCAAACGATCGCACTGCAGGCGCGTACTCTAGGACGCGCGCGTAAAAGATGGGTGCCGTACTGCCCGACCATCGACTGCAATGCCAAACTCAAAGCGGCCTAGTGCTTCGTCACAACGGAAATTTAGGGCGCTAGCTGTCGGAAGTCACTCTGTGGCAATTCATTCCAATAGCTTGCACCCGAAGATTTGCCTGTGACAAAGCACTAGGTCGTGTCGCCGCCGGCGTGCGTAGCAGACGCCGCTAAGCGCCAATCGCGCTAGCGGCAGTGAGCCCGGTTCGGGCGTGCGGACGAATTCGCCGCGAACCTGGATCGCGGCGATGTTGGCGACGTCGAACGGCACGGCGATGTTCAGGCCCAACAGCGGCGGCGTGCCGATGGTCGTGTCGCCCGCGACGAGGTTGCTGAAGCGAAGGTAGTCGCTCCCTTCCACTCCCGGGAAGGCGCCGGTGGGAACTCCCGTGGTGCTAGGGGGAAACGGGCCGCCAGTGAAGGGGTTTACGCGGACCGTGCTCTGCTCGGGTTGAGCCGGATCGGGATTGTTGAAGTAGATGACCAGGTCGATCGGGGTTTGCGGCGAGAGCTCGCGAATCAAGAAGCCCACGACGCTCGGCTCCAGGCGCACGCCGTCGTTGAGCGGGCCAGCGGCGGCAGCCACGGTCTCCTGACCTTCGTTGAAATTGTGCGATACGTCCGGCAGCGGGATGCCTCCGAACGAATTGGGCAGATTGAACGACTGGCCGAACTCGTCGAGCAAAGTCGGCACATTGAATACGATGCCGATGCCGCTGCCGGGCGGGAAGGACGTGATGGTCACGGCGTTCCAATGCGTGCCGCCGGGGGAACTGAGCACGCCGCCGGCGCCGACATAGGCGCCGGCGTTGCCGAAGTCGAGATTAAGCGTGCGAATGTCCTGCGCATGACTTTGCACGCTGCCGACGAATACGGTTGCGGCAGCGACGAGGATGAAGATCCGATCTTTCAAGGCGGTTATCATGAGCAGGCTCGGTTGGAGGCAAAGAACGAACTGCCCCCAAATCGCTTCTCGACGGGCGACGGCCGATGGCTGGATGCTACCCGCCGAGAAACCCCGAGTCAACAAAATCGAGTTATTAACCTTGAATCACGGCGACCAATTTAGTTATTCGCTGGATCGTCGTTTACCTTAGTCCCCACAGGCCTGTACCGAGTCAGCTCTTTGAGAAGGTCCCATGCGGCCTCCGACCAGGGCGGCGGTTCTGACGGCGGCAATCCCATTTTTCTGCGATTGGCTTCCATCGATTTTGTCGCGCGGCACATCAGCAGGAAACGTTGCGCCCGCTCGACCAGCGTCATCGGCTTCGCATATCTCTCCGCCTTCGCCGCGATGGCGGCGTCAACCTGACCTTGCAGGCGGCGGCGGGAATCGTCGTCGAGTATGTGACTGCGCGTCCCGTAGTAGGGTGAATGCTGCCCCGCTCACCTTAGCCTCAGGCCGCAACCATGAGCGTCCGGGTCGGCGCGATTTGTTGGAGGAAGTAGCGATTGCGAATCGCCTTCGTCATGACGAGGTCGATGGGGCGGCCGAAGAGCGATTCCAGGGATTCTCGCAGACCGAAATAGGCGTCGGCGTGCTCGCCCTCGGCAAGGGGCAGGAACTCGACGAGAAAGTCGAGGTCGCTGCGGGCGGGATCGAAGCGATCGTCGGCAGCGGAGCCGAACAACTCTAGCCGCTGAACGGGATAGCGACGGCAGAGTTCAGCGAGTTCGGTGCGGAGATTGGCGACCACGGCGTTCATGTCGAAATCGTAGCTCGGCGTGCAGTTGGCGTCGAAACAGACTCGCGCACATACCTGTTGGTTTGAACCGTGCGGGTACGGCAAGATGCCGGCGTCAGCCTCCCCAAATTGCGCGATTGCCGATCCGGCAAGTAACTATTGGTACGGCAGCCTGCATGACACTCAGATAAGCGTGTGACACGGCATCCGAAATCTGGGACATCGCAGCAGGACCAATCATTTGTGGCGTGGGTAAGCTTTGTTCATAGGATACTTGAACAGCTGTCGACAAATCACGCACAACATTGGCGAGACTGCGCTTCGTACCAAATAAAAGAACTGGTTGAATTGCTGCCTGAATCCCCGCCTGCAAAAAATCGTCTCCGCGAAATAATAATTCAAGCATTCCGTTTACGTTCAGCGCGCCCCAAGCACCACACCCGCTGAATTTGAAATGGAACGCACGATCGTACGCTGGCAGCGCATTGTCTGCCGGGGTAGAACCATCAAACCTATCAAAAACTTCTTCAGCCAGGTCGATCAGTTGCTGCCAATCCTGGATGTTGGATCGCGCGGCAGTATGCATCATCAGAACTAGGTGACCGAGGCAGAGGTGTTCGCCGTTCACGATAATGCGACTAGTGCCTCGGAATAGCTTCACGCGAAAGCGCATCTGAACTGCCTATCAAGCAACTTGGGCTCGCCGTGAGAGCGGGATAACACGACTTTACTGGCTAGTCTTGCCCTTGTACGCCACTATCGCCGGCGGATTGCGTACGACAGTTGCTTTCTTCGTGAACTCTTCAATCGCTCTGGCGGCTTGTTCCTCCATCCATTCCTGGGCCTTCTCCTCGTTGAAGTCGGCAGAGGCAATCGGGCCGAGTCTCGCAACATGGACCACGCCGTCATCGCGGCAGCAAGCCTCGATGCTCAACGTTACACCGCTCGGGCCATAGTTGGCCCGCATCTCGAAATACTCGTTCTGGCCAAATGTTAGTGCCTGCCGTCGAAATCCTTCACCGCCACGACCATCAGTATGCGTGGCGCGAAGCCGCTCGGCGATCGCGCTTAGTGTGTCCTTGAGGCGATTCTCAAACCCCATAGCTACGCTCTCGGCCTCATGCGTGGCCTCTTCGCGTTTTTTTGCTTCATCCATTTTTAGTTGCCGAGCCGCGTTCTCGGCCTCCTTTTCCGTGCGAACAAACTCCTGCCCACGTTTGCTGGCTTCATCTAGCCGTTTGTTGAAATCCGACATTGAGGCATCCATTTGTTGGAGTAATCACGCCAAAGACTACATTATTCCTGTGCAAAGTGGTAGCTTAGCT
>JBGSYU010000499.1:0-8011 GCA_041750715.1 Lacipirellula sp. | reverse complement strand
TTTGGAAATCTTTAATCGCGGCGTCAGCGGCGACAAAATTCCCGACCTCGCCGCCCGCTGGCAAGCGGAATGCCTCGACCTGAAGCCCGACGTATTGAGCATCCTCATCGGCGTCAACGACATCTGGCACAAGCTCGAAGGAAGCTACTCCGGCACGGCCGAAACCTTCGAAACTGGCTACCACGCGCTCGTTAAGCTCACCCAAGAGAAACTTCCGAGCGTACGTCTCGTCATCTGCGAGCCGTTCCTCCTCCGTTGCGGCGTCGTAGACGGGAAGTGGTTTCCCGAGTTCGACGGCTACCGCGCCGCGGCCAATCGCGTCGCCGACCAAGCGGGCGCCCTGTTCGTGCCGTTCCAAGACGTGTTCGACCGGGCGTCGAAAATCGCCCCGCCCGAGCGCTGGGCCGCCGACGGAGTCCACCCCACGGCCGACGGCGCCGCCCTCATGGCGCACGCTTGGCGCAGAACTGTCGAAGCCTAGTGGGCGAGCTATGACGTCCCGCCCCCCTGCACGCGCTAGACGAAAAAGATCTGGGCAAGAGGTCTGTCACATTACAAGGAGTCGTTTCGTGATGCTTACGCCTATACCGCGCCGCGTCGTCCGAGCCGGCGCACCAATACTCGGACGCATTTTCGGGATCGCCTTGGCAACGTCATGCATGGCCGATGAGCGGCTGCGAGAGGAACTGCTCTGGCCTGAGAATCATGCGGCCAACCTGGGCGATGAGCCCAAATTCGTCGATGACCCCGAGTGGGCGGCGCAGGTGACCAGGACGCCGACGATCACGCCGGTGCTACCTGCGGCGGAGAAGCGCGGCGGGGCGGCGATTGTAATCTGCCCCGGCGGTGGCTACGGCGAACTCGCGATGGAAAAAGAGGGACTGGCTCCGGCCCGCTGGCTGAGCGAGCATGGAATCGCGGGCGTCGTGCTGCGCTATCGCTGCGGAGGCGGTAAGAATCAACAGCCCGTGCCACTCGAAGACGCGCAGCGCGCGATTCGCATAGTGCGCAGCCGCGCCCACCAATGGGGCGTGGACGCGAAGCGAGTGGGGATTCTTGGCTTCTCCGCTGGCGGACACTTGGCGTCGACTGCCGTGACCATGTTCGATGAGGGCGACGCGGAAGCCGAGGATCTAATCGAGCGACAGAGCTGCCGCCCCGATTTCGCCGTGTTAGTCTACCCAGTAATCTCAATGGCGCCGGGGATCACGCACGAACGATCGCGGAAGAATTTACTCGGCGAGAACTCAAGCGAGGAACTGACGCGCCAGTGGTCAACCGACGCCCGCGTCAGCGACCAGACGCCGCCGACGTTTCTCGTCCACGCCAGCGATGATAAGGGCGTTCGCGTGAACAATAGCTTGCTGTTCTACGAAGCGCTCGTCGCCCATGGCGTACCGGCGGAACTGCATGTGTACGAGGTGGGCGGTCACGGGTTTGGCATGTTTCTCGGCGAGCGACCGGCAGACGCGTGGCCCCACGCGCTAGACTCATGGCTTCGTTCTCGCGCAATTATTAGGTAGTCGCTCGGCAGGCGGCCATAACAAAGAACCCGCGCTCGATTTTACTAATGCCCACTATGTCCTGACGACTGCGCATACCTCAATGACTACTTCACATAATTGGCGTCGTCTCTCTGCTTCCTCCTTGCGATTGAATCGACGGTCACCAGCGCGGAGCCGGCGCCTCCGGCGGTGCAATTGAGGGTCGAGGGGGTTCACCCGTGGCGTCCCCCGTTCGGGCTGGACCGCGTCGGTCAGTCGCGCGTGGTCGTCATCGAGGCGCCGGACGCGCTCTCTGCGGGCGGGTTAACGCTTATGGCGGGGCTTGCAGGACGCGAGGCCGCTCGGCAGACGGTGATCCTATCAGACAATTCACCGCGCTTGGCGCGGGCGTGGTTCGAGAGGCTGCTGGACTTCGACGAGGCGACGCTCGCGCTCAGCGCCCCTGGCGATGCCACGCATTTTGAACTCGCCCGACAGAAAGTGTCGTTGCCATCCTCTGAGGCCGATGCCATCGCCTAGCCCGAGCAGCTCATCAATCCGGTCGATTTGAACGCCATCCTTGTGCCCGGCGACTGGCTATTACTGGGGCCCGAGCAGTCGGGGAACCTCACCGTCCGCGCGATCCAGCGTGGTGAAAACGGAAAACATGTCACAGTGAAGGCGTGGTTCGAATCGGCGGCGGATAGGTTGACAACGGTCGAACTCACGCTATCCCGCGGAGCACGTCCCGAGGCGACGCTCGAACTACCCCAGGCAGCCGCGGAACGCGACGTGCTGCACTTTACCATCGTCGACGAAGGCGGCGACGAGCTTTGGAAGAATAAAATCGCCACGATGCGCGTCGCCTATCCGCCTGAGCTGCCATGGTTCGGCGCCGTCGAGATGAAGCTCCGCTACGACGCGCCGATCTCGGTGTGCGACCCCGCGACCGGTGAGTTCTCGTCGCTGCCCTACGCCGATGGCCGGGATCCAGAGCTCAAGGACATAGTCGCGGCCTTACCGAACGGCTCGCGATTTGTGCTCTGGCGCGGGTCGAGCTACATCCCCTTCTGGGCGAGCCGGCACAACGTCGGCCTTTGTTGCGAATGGGCCGAGATCATCCCGCCGTTTCCGCCGGACCGCACCGACTGCATCGAGCCGCTCATGGACAAGGAACTGCGGTACGGCCGGGTCGAGGTGGTCGAGTCGACCCCCGCCCCGTTGGTCAACGACGGGTCCGCCATGTAAACGGCCGGCGAACTGTGGATACAACGGCACGTTATCCAACAACGGCCCGTTTTACGGCCAATTCCAACTTGACGCTGGCCGCTACGGCGATGCTCCGGGCGGCGGCAACGCGTATAAAAACGCGCACGTTCACCAAGCTGTGCGGCGGCACGGCTTGTTTCTACACCTGCAGCGTCGGCGTCGCCTTCAATAACTCAGGCACCGTCGACAGGCAAGCCGGCACGCTACAATTCTCAAGCAGAGCAAGGGCGGCCGATCTTCCACAGCCGGCTGCGGAGCGAACTGCTCGACGCTGAGGTCTTTGAGAATGTGGCGGCCGCCCAGTCGCTGGCCGCAGCGTGGCGCATTGTTATATGTCGAAGACTCTTACGGATCGGACTGCGATCAAGGTATTAGGCGCGCCCGCTTCCGCAGGCGCGCATCATACCTTGATGAGCGTCGTCGTTCGCCGGGGCCGCGCCTGATGATTAGTTCGCGTGACCAGCAGTCGAGCGGTGTGCGGCCCCAACGACACCGCGATCGCCTTCGGCAACGGTTTTAGGGTTCCGCGCTTAGGATTTCTCGATCCGAGCTACGATCGCCGACGCCTTTACGCCGAGCGCTTTGCACAGCCGCAACAGAATCTGCACGGTCGGCGATTTCTCGCCAAGTTCCAGCAGACTGACGTAATTGCGCGAAATATCCGCCTTGAACGCAAGTTCTTCCTGCGTCAAGCCGGCGGCAAGTCTGGCTTTGCGTAGTTCATTTCCAAGCACAATGCTTGCAAACTAAAGTTTGCAAGGCAAGGCGTCTTCCAACTATAGTGGTATCGCGTGATTTTGCGGCTTCGGCCGCATCGGCGCGGAATCGCTTTTAGAAATCACAACACCCTCGTCCCTTCGGAGGCACGCATGCTTAGTCACACGGTTTTGGTGGCGGCGGCCGCAAAAGGAGCCTTTGTAGTCGCTCAATGCGCTGTCGCGGCTGAGGCGCCGACGCTCGTCCATTTCCAGTACCAGGGAAACGGCCCAACAGCCTCCGTTGCCGGCGTGCTGATTAAGGAGGACGCCGCGACACTGCAAATCTTCGACCTGCAACTGCTCCGCGAGCGCTCTTTGAAAAAGTCGTCAATTCGGCTGCTGACCAACCCCGCGACCGAACAACAGGTTGCCGCACGCATCGGCATCGCGCCGGTCGCAGCATGGTTCGTAGCGCAGGCCGTGCCGTTTCGCGGTAGGTCTGGCCAGGTCGCCTCGGTGGACGCGCCGTTCGCCCAAATCAACCTGGGCGTCGGTGACGGACTAGCGAACGGTCAGACCGTCGAAGTCGTCCGCGGCGCGTCCGAAGTTCGCGACCCCGCCACGGGTGCGATCCTGGGCAGTGAGCGACACACGATCGGGCAGGCCGAAGTCATCGACGCCCAGCAGAAGCTCAGTCGCATTCGGCCGGTTGGCAATTCAACGATCAACTTTCGCGTAGGGGATTCCGTGCATCCCGTCCGTCAGGGGCTCCCGGTAGCCGTGCTGCCATTAGTGAACGACTCGGGCGCGGCGACCCGCGGCGGTCTTCAGTTAGCCGAGGAGATCACGAGTTATTTATCCAAGAATATCGTGCCGATCGTGGAACGAACGATGTTGGATAAGGCCGTCAAGGAGCTGAAGCTTGGAGGCGGCGCTCAGTTCTCTGATGAGGCGAGAATACGGATCGGGAAGCTGCTGGGCGCCTATGCGCTAGTCGTCGGCACGATTCAGGGGTCGGAAGCCCAGGCGAACGTCAATCTTCGCCTGGTTGAAGTGGAGACCGGCAAAGTCCTGTACGCCACGACACTCACCGCCAAGCGCATCGACATGACTCCGATTGGCCAGCCGGGGTCGGGTCGGACGACGCCATTGGTCGGGCTAAAGCCGTTTGACGTGGTCCGCGGGCCGGCGACTTGGATTAACGGGCATGAAGGCACGAAGATCAAAATGCACCCGCCCAGTCGAAGTGAAGGCCAGGGCTTCGCACGCGCGAAGTATCACGTCAACGGGAAGTACCGTTCGCTGAGATTCACGGCTTACCTTCCGCCGCACAAGAAACCCATTAAGGATCCGATCGAATACACGATCCTTGGCGACGAACGCCAACTTTGGTACTCCGGCCCGGTTAAGCTGAAGCCGACGACGCTGACCGATGAGGTCGATATCCAAGGCGTCAAGGTCTTGGAGTTTCGTGTTCGTTCTCAGGGAGACGCCACGGGCGCTCATGCCGGGTGGGATGACGTGCTGCTTGTGGAGTAGGGCTAGTTGCGAAGACTCGCCGCCCAACCACGGCAACGGGCGTGTCGCTCCATTTAATGGGGCCGCCGCTGATCAGAGTCTAAATCGCGCAAGCCTGCCCCGCTAAATCGAGGGCAAAACGGGGGCATAAGTATATGGCGAGGAGTTAGTCATCGGCCAGCGGTTGCATCGTTTAATTGGCCGGCAGTTTGTTCTGCAGGTCGCGGTCCTGTCGGTGGGGTATTTTCTCGGCGCCGCCTGTTAGCAGGAGCCGCGGAAAAAAGATAGCATGGCAGGGCTGGTATGCATCCCCTAGATAGCCTTCGCCGCGACGCTCATGGCCAGTTCCAACGCCAACCCGGAGAATCCCCTCCCCAAGAGTTTGGTGATCCGGAACATCATGCTCAAGGACTGTTGCGAGGAGCTGGACGAGGTGAATCGCATCCGGCAGCGGAACGATCTTCGGCGAGACATGGCGCGGGCGATTGCCGAAGGCGAAAGCACCGATGCGGCTGCTCAAGCCCAACAGTTACAGTCGCTTCAACGGGCCATGGACGAGGCGGCCGCGACGGGCTTCCCAAGCAGCGACCTTCTTTGGGATTACTGTGACCGGACCGCGATCAAGGTGGCGACGAAAATGACGGCGGAAGGCGCCTTTGCACTTTCCGAGGCGGTCAAAACGGCTGATGCTGAAAAAATCATCGCCGCTTACGACACTATCTGCCATGGCAACCGGCTACAGGTCCAGTCACTCCAGCAACTTCGTGACAAGCTCGTCGCGGCCATAGAGGGCGCGGACACGTGCGCGGACATCGAAAAAATTCTTCTAGAAATTGGGCCCGAGAATAGAGATGTCCTGCTACTTCACCGAAAGCTGCTTCGTGAAGCCAGACCTGGAGTGACGAACATCGGTATTGCGCTTGATTTTACGGACAATAATCGAACTCGTGCGAACTCCCTGCTCAGGCAAGTCCGTCGTTACAAACAAGACCTCAGGTCATCTTTTCAGGGCGATTATACCTGAGTCCGCGCGGACAGCGAATTGGACGCCTCTAGGTCCACTCTATCTGATAGCCCCAGGTCGTCGCGGTTCCAGATGAATCGCGGGATTGACCGCCGCATCGCGCCGCAGCGTTTGTTCGCCAGCGGGACGTTTATCCGCGGAACGGGCTAGCCACATCTGGTGTTGGAAGTCCGCATCCACCTGAACCAGTAAACGTCGGCAGGCATCGCGATCGGGTAGGCGGCCGGTTAGTTAAGAGCGTGTCCCTGTTGGGCGTCGTCATGAAGTCGGAATCCGCAACTCCCGGAATGTCAACGCCGATAGGCGGGACAAGCGCTTTCTTAACGCCGAAGCAGGTGGCGGAGGTTACCGGATTTTCAATGGCTACCGTGCGCCGGCTATTGGCCAGCGGAAAGTTAGCAAGGTTTCAGCCAGGTGGAAGCCGTTGCCGGATCGCCGTGTCCCCAATCGCCCTCGACGCTTTGTCCCGCGGCGTCGCCGAGACATCGGCGGACGACGCCATGATTCATGAGAGCATCGAGTCTACGACCCAAGCGTCTTTCAAGCGTGAACTCTCGGGCCCTTCGCCGCTCTGGATGCAGAAACGCCAACCTACGAAAAATTAAACATGCCGCGACATCGACAAAACCAAGAAGTGCAGTGCGCCTACTTTGCTTGGCGCCTGTACCAGCGAAACGGCGTCTGGTACGCCGACGGCCGGAGTAAGGCTCATCCGCTGGGACGCCACTCGCTGGGCACGGCCGACGTTGAGCGCGCCCGCGCCAACCTCGGCGAACTAGATCGCCATCAGGCCGAAGAGTTAGGACTGGCCCCCAAGAGCCAGCGCAATCCGGCTACTGTGACGCTCTTGACGCTGGCGGCAGGCCGCCGGCTCTACAACAACCATATTGCCCGACCGCGACTTACTGGAGGCGTTAAGGCATCTACGGAAAAAAAGTATCGCAGCGCCTTCGATAAATTCATGCCCTGGTGTGAAGCTCAACGGCTGTCGACCTGGAATCAACTTACGCCGCCGTTGCTTAACGCTTACGCCGAGTACTTGCTCGACGGCGGACCGCGAGGCCGCCCGTATGCGGAAAAAACGATCTCCACTGACCTGACGACGATCAAGCAATCTGTTAAATGGCTTATTGAGGCCGGACATTTGCTCGACATGGAGCCGCTAAAATTGCCGATGCGCAAAGCCGAGAGCCAGCGCGCCTACTGCTGGCGGCCCGAAGAAGTCGCAGCAATGCTAGACCACTGCCGCGCCAATGCGCGATTGCACTGGTTGGGCGACGTGATCGTCGGCTTGGCATGCACTGGCCTGAGAATCTCCGAGTTCGCGTCGCTGAGATGGGCTGACATTGATCTTGAAAAGCAGATGCTTTCGCTCACTAACGATAGCGAGCAAGCGGGGCAACCGGCCGCCACAGCGCGTGAACTCAAAACGGTCGGCAGCGTCCGCCAGTTCCCGATTCATCCGGACTTTATGCAGGTGTTGGAACTCCGCCAAGTGCGCGGCTTACACATCTTCCAGGGTCCGCGCGGCGGCCGGCTGAAGCCCGACACTGTGCGTCGTATTCTCGTGCGTGACGTGATCACGCCGCTGCTCGAAAAATTCCCCACGGTCGAAGGGCAGCGAGGCTTCGCGAATGGGCGCCTGCACAGTTTCAGACATTATTTCTGTTCGACTTGCGCCAATAACAGCGTACCCGAACAGATGTTGATGTCATGGCTAGGCCATCGCGACAGCGACATGGTCCGGCATTACTACCATATTCACGACGCGGAGGCGCATCGTAGAATGAACGTGATCGATTTCTTGGGAACGGCGTCGGGTGGTCCGGCGGCGTCCAAGGATGCACCAGAAGGGAGCGACGCCGAGGAAGAGAGAAGTGCGTAAATTTGACTGCGGAGTCAACGGATTGACTCAGTGTTGGCACAGTTAACTGTGCCAATCGATGTCGTCGACGAAAGTGGCTTGTTTTAAGCGATTTGCGTCGACGACTGCGATACGAGCGGAGGGCATGGGATTC
>JBGSYU010000498.1:0-5619 GCA_041750715.1 Lacipirellula sp. | reverse complement strand
GGCGGGACGATGTGCGGGATGAGTAACCCAGCGGCCTACTGAACCGAACCGAATCTTCCCCCTCTACGAACGAGCGCCACCCCCGCGAGTTTCCTGAAACTTGACCCGCGGACACGGAAGATGCTCCGCCGCACCAACTTCGGCGACATTGTGACGATTTTCACAATGTCCTTTTAAGGGTAGTGCGGCCGTGCGACGAGGTCAACTGCCATTCGAGGCAAGTCGCGCCGTGTGCCTCACGCCTGGACCACGCTCAACGTGCCTCGGATTTTATCACCGCGCCGCCAGGTTGCCACGGGGTGTTCGACTCAGGGAGCTTACTTTTTTGACTTGTGCCACTTTTTACTACATGCAACCAAAGGCGCTGCGGCCGCCGCAGGCGCAGGACAACTGCAAAGTCACGCGCGCACCGTCACTGCTGAGGTACTCCGAAAAATCTGGCCGGACCCTCCGGAGTACCTCAAGTCGCCGCGGCGACTCGCTGCGGCGAGGTGACCGCTTTCAGACATTGCAGTTCTTGTGGCCGCAGGCGCCAATGCCTTTCTTCGATGTACGCGACCCCCTAAAATCGGGGCTGGGCTGATCCGACCAGCGGCGCCATGTGCACCTCGATGCTACTACACGACGACATTCGCCATGCGGCGACGCGGGAGTTTTCTGCATGAAGGTACTGGTGGTAGGCAGCGGCGGGCGCGAGCACGCGCTGGCGTGGAAGATCGGCCAGAGTTCGCGGGTTGAGCGCATCTTCGTAGCGCCTGGGAACGCCGGCACGGCCGTCGAGACCAAGACCGAAAACGTCGACCTCGCCGAGGCCGACGTACCCGCCATCGTGCGGTTCGCCCAGCAAAACCAGATCGACCTCGCGGTGATCGGTCCCGAATCGTCGCTGGCCGCCGGCGTGGTGGATGCCCTGGGCGAGGCGGGCATTCGCGCGTTCGGTCCCAGCAAGCAGGCAGCCGAGCTTGAAGCGAGCAAAGTCTTCTGCAAAAACTTGCTGCGGCATGCCGACGTACCGACGGCAGATTTCCACGTCTTTCGCACTGCGGCCAGCGCGGTCGCGTTTCTCACCGACCGCGAAGATGCACCGATGGTCGTCAAAGCCGATGGTCTGGCCGCCGGCAAGGGCGTGATTGTCTGCGACAATCGAGCCGAAGCCCTCGAAGCGGTGAAACGGATCGCCGCGGATCGCGAGTTCGGCTCCGCAGGAAGTCAACTGGTCATCGAGGAGCGATTGGTCGGCCAAGAGGCGAGCGTGCTGGCGATTACCGATGGCCGCACGATCGTCACGCTGCCGGCCGCCCAAGACCACAAGCCCGCCTATGACGGCGACCGCGGCCCGAACACCGGCGGCATGGGAGCGTTCTGCCCTACCCCGCTGGTGACGCCCGAGCTGATGCGCACCATCGAGGAGCGCATCCTCGTGCCGACGGTCCACCAGCTCAAGCGATCGCGCCGTCCGTTCCGCGGCGTACTGTATGCCGGGCTGATGATCAACAAGCACGGCATCAAAGTATTGGAGTACAACGTCCGGTTTGGCGACCCCGAGTGCCAGCCGCTGCTGATGCGGCTCGAGAGCGACCTGGTCGACGTGCTGGAGGCGACCATCGACGGCCGATTGGAAGAAATCGCGCCGCTGCGGTGGGACCCGCGCCCTGCGGTGTGCGTCGTGATGGCCAGCGAGGGCTATCCCGGCGAGTACCGTCGCGGCCTGCCGATCCGCGGCTTAGAGCAGGCGGCGGAGGTGCCCGACGTAAAGATCTTCCATGCCGGAACAGCGATGAAGGACGGCCAGATCGTCACTAACGGCGGCCGGGTCCTCGGCGTTACCGGGCTGGGCGCGTCGATCGCCCAGGCGAAATTGCAGGCCTACACGGCCGTCAAGCGAATCCGCTGGGACGGCGCGTGGTGTCGCAAGGATATTTCCGACAAAGCCCTTGCCTAGACGTCCCGGCTTGGCCCGGCTAGGTTCCTGCGGCCAGATAATTGCATTGCTCCGCTTGCCGAACTTTCCGTAAAATAGCTGCGTAGCACAGGTTGTGGAGCTACCCCCTCTCCTGGCCATAAAAGTGAACCTACAGCGAATCCAAAAGCTGACGACGAAGTTCACGGCGACGATCGCCGCCGCGGCGATCGCGCTGGCGCAGCCGACGCTTTCGCCGTGCCAGTGCAGCGCGGCGTCAGGTGACACTTGCTTCGCACGTTCGCTTGAACCCTCGTGCTGTTGCGGCGTCTACGCCCGGTCGTGTTGTTGCCCGCCAGACGCATCCACACGCAGCGCCATCGGGTGCGGCTGCTCGGCATCGTCGAACAAACTTCCCGCATCGCCCCCGAGCAGCGCTCCCCGTGTCGTTGAATCGGATTCTAGTCCGCTCTCAATCGCCGCCGTGCCGGTCTTAGCCGACTGCGGTCTCAACGGCGCCGCATGGGCGACGGCGCGTGATCTTGAAGCCCCGGGCAATCCGCCCGGCATACGCCTGCACGCCTTGCTCTGCGTCTGGCGAAATTAACGGCGCCCGGTCCGATCTAGCATTGCGCTCGCGATTTGCACGCAAGCGTCGATCAGACCATCTGGCTGGTGCGTCTTCTTTCGTTTCTAAATCAAAGTCTTAGAGGTCCGCGCGACCTCGAATCTGGAGAATAACTATGTCCAAATTTCTGATGACGGCTTGCGTCGCCCTGGCCGCCGGGGCCTTCGGGATGACCTCCACGGGTTCAGCCGAAGTCGCCAAAGCAGCGGAATGCTGCTGCGGCGAAACGTGCAACTGCGAAGAGTGCGGTTGCACCGAAGGCTGCGACGACTGCAAGTGCGAAGGCTGCGGCTGCGACGACTGCGGAAGCGGCGATTGCTGCGAGAAGTAGCAGTCTCGCGACTCGTGCATTGTTGCGACGAATGACGGCGCCTCTCGGCGGCTTAGGCCGTCGAGGGGCGTTTTTGTTGGCTTTCGCTGTGGTAGGCTGAGTCGCATGGCCCCATGGCAATATATCGTCGCGAGCCTGCGGTATTTCCGCCGCGTACACCTGGCGGTCGCCGCCGGGGTGGCGGTCGCGACGACGGTAATTACCGGCGCCTTGCTCGTAGGCGACTCGATGCGCGGCAGCCTACGCGGGCTCGTCATCCAAAGCCTCGGCCGAATCGACGCCGTGCTGCTCGCCGAGCACCCCTTCCGCGAGGCGATGGTCGACGAGTGGCTCGCCACGCCCGCGCTGAACGAGCGCGAAACGACGGCCGTCCCGCTCATCCTTACCCAGGGCTCCGCGGTATTCCGCAATTCATCGGGTGAGGTGCGTCGTGCCACCCAGTTGCAGGTGATCGGCGCCCCGGATGAGTTTTGGAGGTTCGGCAATGACCCTGGCGGCGCGGCGCCCTTCAACTTGGAAAGCGGCATCGCCCTTACGGAGTCGATCGCCAACGAGCTTGGCGTGAAAGTGGGCGACTTCGTGCTGTTGCGACTGCCAGCGGTCAGCAGCATCCCCGCCGACAGCACCCTCGGCGAACGCGAGGAAACCGCGACCGCGCGGCGGCTGGAGGTGCAGGCCGTCCTTCCGGAGAGCGGCGAATCGTTCCCCGCTCGATTCTCGCTCCGCCCCAGCCAACAGGCGCCGCGAAACGTGTTTGTGCCGCTGGAGACGATGCAGGACTTATTGGAGCTTGAAGGGAAAGCCAACGCGGCTGTCCTCAACGGCCGCCTTACGACTCCTGACGATTCGGCGCAGGGCCCAGCCTTCTACGACATCCGCAAAAGCGGCCTAACGCCCGATCTATCCGACTACGGCCTCAAAGTCGAGCGCGTGGCTCTCGGCGACGATAGCCAGCACGCGTATCTGCGAATTTCAGCCGACCGGCTCGTGTTGCCTCAGCATGTGGTCGAAGTTGTCGACAAGCTCTACGCGAACGCCGGGGTGCAGCCGGTGATTACTTACTTGGCGAATCGAATTACTGCTGGCGAGAAGACGATCCCCTACTCGACGGTGGTCGGCGTCGATTCCACGGCCCAGTTGGGGCCGGTGCTCGATGAAGCGGGTCAGCCAATTAGGCTCGCCGACGATGAGGTCGCCCTCAACGATTGGGCGGCGAAGGACCTGGGCGTCGATATCGGCGACGTCGTTTCCATCGCATGGTACGAACCCGAGACGACGCATGGCCGGCTCGTCGAAGCGGAACCGCTGAAGCTGAAGGTGCGCGCGATCGTCCCGCTGGCCGATGAAAACGGCGCGCCGACGGCGGCAGCCGATCCGGCGTTCGCCCCGGACCTGCCCGGGGTCACCGATCAGGCGTCGATCGACGACTGGGATTTGCCGTTCGACCTGGTCGAGGAGGTCCGCGACGCGGACGAACAGTATTGGGACGAGCACCGCACGACGCCCAAGGCGTTTGTGTCGTTCGAATTGGCCTCGCGACTGTGGTCGACTCGCTGGGGGACGGAAAGCGTGCTGCGGCTGCTGGTCAAGAGCCCGCAGGTGGAGTTGGCTGTCGTTCAGACGCTTCGCGAAAACCTTGACCCCGGGAAATTGGGGATGTCGCTGATTCCCGCTAAGCGGCAAGCCTTGCTGGCGGCAGCGGGGACGACTCCGTTCGACGGGCTGTTTCTGGCGTTCAGCTTTTTCTTGATGGCCTCGGCCGTAATGTTGACGGCGCTGCTCTTTCGACTGGGCATTGAACAGCGGGCCCGCGAGGCGGGGCTGCTGATGGCGGTCGGCGCGCCGCCGCGACGGCTTCGAGGTTTGTTCCTGGTCGAGGCGGGCGTCGTCGCCCTCCTCGGCGCGCTGCTCGGCACGGCTCTCGGCGTCGCCTACGCACGGTTGATGGTGTATGGCCTGAACACCTGGTGGGTGGCGGCCACAGCGGCGCCATTTATGCAACTACACGTCACTGGGCGCAGCCTCGGCATGGGGTTCGCGTCCGGGTTGATGGTCGCGCTCGTGACGATCGCTTGGTCGCTGCGGCGGTTCGCCCGCCTGCCGGCTCGGCAGTTGCTAAGCGGCGATGCACAACAAACAATCGCCAACCACACCGCGAGCGTTGGGTCGCGGATTCTCGTGCCGGGCGTGTGCATCGTCGCGGCATTGGGATTGGGGCTGGCGGCCGTGCGGTGGGAAGGCGAAGCGCAGGCCGGCGCGTTTTTCGGCGGCGGCGCCTTGGTGCTGATTGGCGTGCTGCTGGCCGTGCGCGGCACGCTTCATGAATCGACAATGCGCCGCCCCACGTCGCTCTCGCTTGTAAGCCTGGCCGCGCGCAATGCCCGGCGAAACCCCAGCCGTACGATGCTGTCGCTCGCGCTGGCGGCGTCGGCGAGCTTTTTGATCGTCGCCCTCGGCGCGTTCCGGCTCGCCCCGAGCGAGCGCGGCGTCGGCGGTTTCGACCTGCTGGCGACCGCGGACTTGCCGCTGATGTACGACCTGGCGACGCCTGAAGGCCGTCGCCAGTTGGGCTTTAGCGACGAGGATAATGCGAAACTTGCGGACGCAGAGATCATCGGCTTTCGCGTTCGCGATGGCGACGACGCGAGCTGCCTCAATCTTTACAAACCATCGCAGCCGCGAATCCTCGGGGCGCCGCCGTCGCTTGCTAAAAGCAGCGACTTCGCATGGGCCGCGACTTCGGAGGGGTGGACAGCACTG
>JBGSYU010000497.1:0-2694 GCA_041750715.1 Lacipirellula sp. | reverse complement strand
CGGCCGCGACTGGCGCCTGCTCGCCACCCGCAGCGCCTATTTGACCCCGATCCGCGCAATAAACCGAGCCTGCGCCGCCGCCGACATCGTGGTGAGCGACCGCCGCCTGCCGCGCACCTGCCGCCCGCGCTGGCTGAAGCTGGATCGACCGATGCTGCTGCGGACCGGCGGCGTCACGACACGCTTTGCAGACCCACCCTTCGTCAGTGTCACAACCATTCCGGGAGACGAGCACCCATGGATCAATGTTGACCTGGCCAGACCGCAACGGCAACCCGCACGGCATTAGTAGCGTTGTCGCTTTCTATCCCTTGCAGCCGTTTCGCAGGGGTTACAGATTCCCTGCTATTCGGGACGCTTCCCGCACGTGCAGCGTGACCGCAACGCTAGGAACTCCAAATTTGTCCACGTGCAATCTTCATAAGCCCGCTTGGAAAACGGAGCACCTGCGTCTCGCGATAGAAGCTGCTTGCGTCGCTTTGTGGGCCTGGAACGTCGATGATGATCGCTTCACGATGGATGAGCTCGCGTTCGAGTTGTGGGGCCTTCCATGGGCCGAAGAAGTCACGTTCGACGATCTATCCGCGCACATCCATCCTTCAGACCGTGATAGAGTTCGCGCGGCGTTTGCTGCCACGCGCTCGGTCGCCGGTTCCTACGAAACCGACTTCCGCATTATCGTCGAAGACGAAATCCGCTGGATTTCAGCGCGCGGTCGGGGAGCCGATGCTGGAATATCAAATCGGGTTATGTTCGGCATCTTTCTTGACGTCACCGCCCGTAAGCAGGCGCAGGAGGGCAGCGAGTTGCTCGCCGGTGAAATGAGCCACCGAGTGAAAAACCTCCTGACCATAGCCAGCGGCCTGACGCAACTGACCTCCCGATCCGCATCGTCCGTCGAAAACATGGCGCGTGAACTCATCCAGCGCCTGACGGCATTGGGGCGCGCCCACGACCTGGTGCGGCCGCTGCCGGGCGAGCAAGGCAAGGCCGCGTTGCTCGCCGATCTGCTGGCCGTTTTGTTGGCTCCTTACGACGACACAGGCGCGTTTTCGGGGCGGATTCGTGTCGCGGTTCCGCGAATGGGAGTCGGCGAACGAACGGCAAACACGCTCGCGATGGTCGTGCACGAGCTTGCCACGAACTCGGTGAAGCACGGCTCCCTGTCTTCCGACGCTGGAACGCTCGATATTTCCAGTCACTCCGATGACACCGACATCTATGTGATCTGGGCGGAAACGGGCGGTCCTGAGGTCCACGAAAGTCCTGAAATGCACGGCTTTGGCAGCAAGCTGATAGCCCGAAGCGTATCGAGCCAGTTCAGAGGCGCTCTGGAATATGACTGGCAGACCACGGGTCTTGTCGCAACTCTACGCATGCGCAAGGATCGCTTGGCGGACTGACTGACGGAAAGAATGACCGACCCGCGTGGTCCGATTATACCCCGTCGACATGACGGCTGCACGGACCCTGAATAAATTCGACCACCCGATACTAAGCGCTACTGCACATAACGCTCAGCTTCGGTTCGCCCGTCCTTCTGCCACGAACAAGCTTGTGTTAGTAACGCCGCAGCAGCCCCGCCAGGCACCCCTGCACCTGCACCCGGTCCGGCGCGTAGCGTTGCGGATCATAGCTCCGGTTCGCCGGGTCGAGCCTCACCATCGCGCCTTCGCGGCGGAAGTATTTGAGCGTGGCTTCGTTCTCGTCGACGAGGGCGACGACGATCTGGCCGTCGCGGGCGCTTTCGGCGCGGCGGATCAGGGCGTAATCGCCGTCGAGAATGCCGGCCTCGACCATCGAATCGCCGGCGACTTCCAGTGCGTAGTGTTCGCCGGGGCCGAGCAATGCGGCGGGGACGAAGAGGCTGTTCTGCCCCTCCAGCGCCTCGATCGGCGCGCCGGCGGCGATGCGGCCGTGCAGTGGGATTTCGAGGATGTTTTCGTTGGCGGGGACAGGGATAGCCACCCCGGCGGTGGCGGCCTTTCGGTCGGCGCTCGCGGGCATTTTGACCACTTCGAGCGCGCGGGCGCGGTTGGGCAGTCGGCGGATGAACTGCCGTTCTTCCAGCGCCGAGATCAGCCGGTGCACGCCGGACTTGGATTTCAGGTCGAGCGCGTCCTTCATTTCCTCGAACGACGGCGACACGCCGCTGGCCGCCAGCCGGTCGTGGATGAAGCAGAGCAGTTCATGTTGCTTGCGCGTCAGCATCGCCGGCCCTCCGCAGGAACGAATACGGAACGCTTATGACGCGCAACCGTAACGGTCAAGCGGAAATCGGAACAGCCGCGAACACAATGTCATCCAAAGGTGAATATGGACGTCAAGCCCCGAACAGACCGATCCGCGGCCCGAGCTGGCGGTGGCGCACCGTCGGCGGGACATCGGCGATCTTGCGGCGGCCCATGAAGAGCTCGGCGCCAAAGCCGTTCGGCACGGTCCGCGCCTTGCGGACGGCGTTGAGATCGTCGAGTGCTTCGACTTCCTCGGGCGCAACATGCTGGCCGTCGGAACCCAGATGATAAAGACGATACCAAGCCATAATTGCCCCACGATCCAGTGCGAGGCGAAAACGCGTCTGCGTGCCGGTCGGTTCCTCAGCATCGCGCGTCGCCGGGCCGGTAGGTGCAGCGGAGGTGCGGCGCGAGCTCGGCGTCGGTGAACCACGCCGGCTTCATCGCCCCGCGCGCGAAT